>NZ_JBNQTI010000060.1:0-45445 GCF_050325825.1 Kitasatospora sp. LaBMicrA B282 | reverse complement strand
CGCAGGCGGCGGCCGCCCAGACCGCGGCCGCCCAGGCGGCCCGGGACGGCCTGACCCGGCGGGAGCCGCCGCGCGCCGCGGCGGCGGACAGCCTCGGCGGATCGCGCGGGGTGCGACCGCCCGAGGGCCCGTCAGCGGCCGACTCCGCGGCCGAGGCCTAGCCCGGCCGCCGACGCGGCCCGGCCCGGCCCGGCCACTGCGCAGGGGCCCACCTCTCCGGAGGTGGGCCCCTGGCGTCTCGGCGGCCCGCCACCGCGCCGGCCACCACTCACCACCCGGTCCTCCCGCCCTGCCCCGCCCGTGGTGCCCCCGCCCGCCGGTCCACGCCGGTCCACGCCGCTCAAAGCCGGTACGGCCCCGGCACTGCCCGGGTTGCCGGAGTGCGCCGTAGGGTGACCCATGTGAACGACCGTTTGGTGTGGATCGACTGTGAAATGACGGGCCTGGACCTCGATCGCGATGCGCTGATCGAGGTCGCGGCGCTGGTCACCGACTCCGAGCTCAACATCCTCGGCGAGGGCGTGGACATCGTGATCCGCCCGCCGCAGGAGGCGCTCGCGACCATGCCGGAGGTGGTGCGCGAGATGCACACCGCCTCCGGACTGCTGGACGAGCTGGCCGACGGGGTGACCTTGGCGGAGGCCGAGCAGCTGGTGCTCGACTACGTCCGCGCCCATGCGCCGGAGGCCGGCAAGACCCCGCTGTGCGGGAACTCGGTGGCGACCGACCGCGGCTTCCTGTCCCGGGACATGCCGGCCCTGGAGGGGCACCTGCACTACCGGATCGTGGACGTCTCCTCGATCAAGGAGCTGGCCCGCCGCTGGTACCCGAAGGCCTACTACAACAGCCCGCAGAAGGGCGGCAGCCATCGGGCGCTGGCGGACATTCGGGAGAGCATCGCCGAACTGCGCTACTACCGGGAGGCGGTGTTCGTCCCGCTGCCCGGCCCGGACGGCGACGCCGCCCGGGAGATCGCGGCGAAGTACCAGCAGCCCCTCGGCTGAGTCCGCCCCCGAACGGCACCGGTGCCACCCCGGGTGGTGACCTGGGCCACACCGGTGCCGCCCAACCGCCGTCCGTGCTGGTCGCGCTGGAAAACCCTGGCGCGAGCACCCTCTCGGATCCTGTAGAGTTCTTCCTGTCAGCGCGGGAAACGCGCAGGACAGATGGTGGGCGTAGCTCAGTTGGTAGAGCACCTGGTTGTGGTCCAGGTGGCCGCGGGTTCGAGTCCCGTCGCTCACCCCAGTGCCGAAGGCCCGGTCTTCCGAGTGAAGATCGGGCCTTCGGCTTTTTCGCGTCGCGCCGCGCTCCGTCGGCCCGGGCCGCCCCATCCGCACCTCGTCGAACATCTTTCGCAGCCTCCCCTGCCCAGCGAGGCTACCGACCAGTAACATGGCTGCCATGACGACTCCCACGATCGGCCAGATGCTGACGGCGACCGTTCCCATGGTCCGCACCCTGAACCTGGAGTACCTGGAGACCACCCCGGAGCGGGCAGTGCTGCAGCTGCCGGACCAGCCGGACTACCACAACCACGTGGCCGGACCGCACGCCGGCGCGATGTTCACGCTCGGCGAGTCGGCCAGCGGCTGCATCGTCCTGGCGGCCTTCGGCGAGCAGCTCTCGCGCGCCGTGCCGCTGCTCGTGAAGGCCGAGATCTCCTACAAGAAGCTGGCCATGGGCGTGGTGACGGCCACCGCCACGCTGGGCCGCCCGGCTGCGGAGATCATCGCCGAGCTGGACGAGGGCAAGCGCCCGGAGTTCCCGGTCGAGGTCACGATCACCCGGGACAGCGACGGTGCCGTCACCGGCGAGATGCGGGCCCTGTGGACGCTGCGCCCCAACTCCTGATCCCGTGATCGTGCCGGCCGTGCGCCGGCACACGCGGAGTACCGGGGCGCGCGAGCGGGCGCGGAACAGGGCGTGAACCGAGTCGGACGGACCGCGCGCGCCGGGTCGCGGTCAGCGACCGCCAGAAGGGCCGAAAAGTGCCCCTGACCGGTCGTTCGGTTGACGCTGCGTCAACGCCGGGCGTGACCTCACGGCGGAGCGGCTCGTTCTCCCCTCACGTGCAAGCCAATCACGCGTCCCCACCGCCTCGGATCCCGAAGCAGCGCCAGTCGCCCGAGCGCCTCCCGGCACTCGCGCTGCACCGGGTGCCGGAGCAGCGCCGCGGACGTGGGGTGCGGTTCGCGGGGCCGCGCGTGCTGGCCGCCGGGGGTGCGGTGCTGGCGCAGATGTGGGGGCTCGGCATCGGGGTCGGCGCGGCGCACGCGACGACCGGCGCGCCGGCGGGCCCCGCGGTCCGCTCGGTCGGCGCAAGCAGTGCGCACGGTGCCGCGGGTCGGGCTCCGCAGGACGTTCCCGAGGCCCACCCGGTCGGCGCCGGCCCGAGTGGCAGCACGAGCACCGGCACGGGCACCGGCCAGACCGGATCGGCAGGGGTGTCGGGCGTCCTGGGCGCGGCGGGCGCGGCCGGCCTGGAGGCCGGCGGACAGGACGTGGACCAGCTGCTGCACGACCGGATCCGGACCGGCGGCCTCCCGCTCCCCGGCCAGGCGAACACGGTGCCGGACGCGTTCGCGCTCGCGGACACCCTGCTGCCGAGCGACCCGGCGCACGGCCGGACCCCGGAAGGGGCGGCGGTTGCTACGGGCGGCGAGCACGGCGAGCTGCCCGGCAGCTCCGCGGCGCGGGTCGGCCGAGGTGCCGACGGCAACGGCTCCGCGGCCGACCGGACCGCCCCGGTCGCCGGTGGCCGCGGCGATCGCGGAGCGGAGGCGGACGAGGGAAACCTCCCGCAGTCGGACGGGGCCGGCGGGACGGGTGGCACCGCTGACGGCGTGTCGGAGATCGCGGCGAGCGCCCGCAACGTCGAACCGGCCGCCTCCCGGGACAACGGTCGCACGGCCGTGGGCAGGGCCGCCCGCGCTGGCACGACCACCCCCGACGTGTTGAACGCGCCGGTCGTGGTGCCGGGCATCGACTCCTCCCTCACCGGCCTCACCGACGCGTCCGGCACCACGGCAGCCGAACCGCTCGCCGCCACCGGCACCGAGAACGCGGTGCTGATCCCGATCGCGGCCGGCCTGCTGCTGACCGGCGCCGCCATGTACAAGCACCGGGGACTCCCCCGCGGTCACTAGAGCCGCGGCCATGCCCGTGCCCGGCGCGGCTACCGGAAGGCGTCCGGTGGCGGTGCGGGCGACGAGGCGGCCGTCGCGTCGGTGACCACTGCTGCGCCGGCCGGGAAGGCGGCCAGCTCCGGACCGTGCAGCAGGCGGCCGAGGGCGGCGTCGGTCGCGATCAGGCGTCCGAGGTCGACCAGGGGCAGCGGGGTGTGGGCGGCGGCCAGGATCAGGTTGCCGAAGCGCTTGCCGCGCAGCACGGCCGGGTCGGCGACCAACGCGACCTCGGGGAAGACCGCCAGCAGGGTGGCGACCTGGGAGCGGGCGAAGGCCAGTGATCCGCCGTCGGCGATGTTGACGGCGTAGCGGCCGCCGGGGGCCAGGGCGCGGGCGGCCAGGGTGGCGAACTCCACCGTGGTGCAGTGCGCGGGGACCCGGGCGCCGGAGAAGACGTCGGTGATCACCAGGTCGGCGCCCGCCTCGGGTGCCCGCTCCAGGACGGCGCGGGCGTCGCCGCCGCGGACCTTGATCTGCCAGCCGGCCTGGAGCGGCAGTTCGGTCCTGATCCACTCGGTGAGCCCGGTGTCCAGCTCGGCGACCTGCTGGCGCGAGCGGGGCCGGGTGGCCGCGGCGTAGCGGGCCAGGGTCAGCGCGCCGCCACCGAGGTGCAGCACGCGCAGCGGCTTGCCGGGTTCGGCGGCGAGGTCGATCAGGTGGCCGAGGCGGCGCTGGTACTCGAAGGCGAGCCGGGTCGGGTCGGCGAGGTCGACGTGCGACTGCGGGGCGCCGTCCAGTAGCAGCGACCAGGCCTGCGGGTGGTCCCGGTCGGGGATCAGCTCGGCCAGGCCGGAGTCGGTCTGCTGCGCGCGCGGGCCGGTCGCGGCCGCTTCGGTGCTGGTCGGCCGCTTGCGCGGGGCCCGTCGCTCTCGTCCCATGGGGCGAAGTATCCCCTGGTGGCCGGGCGAACGCGCAGGTGGGAGCCGGGTTGCCGGCAGCGGGCCGCTACAGCGGGCCGAGCCCGCTGGCCGTCAACGTGCAGGCGGCCTCACAGAGGGCGGAGCGGAGCACCCAGGGGTCGGTGGCGACCGTGCGGGCGTCCGGACCGGCCGGCGGCACCAGCCAGCACGGATCGGTCGCGGTCAGCGCGACGGCTCCGGAGCTGCACGAGGTGCCGGGCAGGTGCCAGCTCGCCGCCGTACCGCCCGGGACCAGGAAGGCGACCGTCATCCCGACGCCCTGGGCCACCGAACCGCAGGCGCGGCGCAGCCGCAGGATGTCGAGCGCCTCCAGCCCGAGCCGCAGCGGAGCGGTGACGGTGTCGTACGGCTGCTGGTCACCGGCCCGGGCGGGACGGCCGCCGGGGCCGCGGAGCTCGGGGGCGGACCCGAGCAGGCGCGGCAGCTCGCCTGCCCGGAAACTGCGGAACTGCGGGATTCCGGTGACCATCATGCGTGGGCCCTCCTGGCTGGGTGCGCTGCTCGATTCGCTGTTCGGTTCGCCGTTCGGCGCGCTCCGCGCGACCCACACTTCCGCTTTCCCTCACGTTCGACTGAGCGCCGCCGGACTCCCCGGCCACTGAGGGAAACTGAGGATCCGTCAGTGAGAAAAAAGCACTGATGGTATGAATGGCAGTCGGAGCTGGACGATGACTAGGTGACACCTCGGGAGCGCCCCCCGGCTGCCCGATACCAACACAACGGGTCGGACGCGGGATTGGCCACGGGGCGCCTTACAGCAAGCCATGGCATTTCATGGCAGAACCCTCAAGAAATGTCGGATTTGACCTCAAATGAGGGCTATTTTCCGGCGAACCCATCGTGAGGCTGTGGTGACAGCCGGTACTGTCGAGCCATCGCCCCACCGGACCGCACGGTCCGCCGCGGCCGGCCCCCGTCCGGGCCCGGCCAGCGGGTCCGCCGCCGAGTCCGGCCGGGCGCAGCCGTCCGTCCCCACCGGTCGGCATGCCCCCGCACCGCCTCAGCCCGGAGCGCGCCATGGCCCCCGCAACCACTGTGCCCATCCCCAACACCGTGATGC
Organism: Kitasatospora sp. LaBMicrA B282; assembly: GCF_050325825.1. Taxonomy (NCBI): domain Bacteria; kingdom Bacillati; phylum Actinomycetota; class Actinomycetes; order Kitasatosporales; family Streptomycetaceae; genus Kitasatospora; species Kitasatospora sp. LaBMicrA B282. The sequence goes on along the minus strand of NZ_JBNQTI010000060.1, from coordinate 40,280 downwards.
GCGAGCTGCGCGGCGACCTGTCCCCCGCCGAGTTCGCGACCGTGATCCGGCGCGCGGCGCGGGAGATCGGTGAACACGTGTCCTGCGACGCCCGGTACATCGGCCGGGTGGAAGCCGGCGCGATCCGCTGTCCCAACTACGCCTACGAGCGGGTGTTCCGGCACCTGTGGCCGGACCACACGCTGACCGAGCTCGGCTTCGCACCGCGCACCGCGGTCCGCAACCGTCCCGCCCACCGCACCCCGCAGCATCTCGATCCACAGCATCTCGACCCACAGCATCTCGACGAGGAGAACGACGACGTGCTCCGCCGTACGTTCCTGCACGGTGGCCCGACCGCCCTGGCCACCGCGCTGGGCCTGGACGCCCCGGCGCGGGGAGCCACCGCGCCCAGCGCCCTCCCGCTGCCCGCGCAGCGAAAGGTCGGCCGGGCCGACGTCCGACTGGTCGAGCAGGCCGTCCGGGACATCCGGCTGGCCGACGACGCGCACGGCGGCGACACCCTCTTCGAGCGCGCCGGGCAGTCGCTGCGCCACGCCTACCTGTTGCTCAACGAGGGCGACTACTCGCTCGCGACCGAGCGGCAGCTCCAGGCCACCGCCGGCGAACTGGCCATCTCGGTGGGTTGGTTGGCCCACGACTCGCACCGGCTGGCGGACGCCAGGTCGTTCTACGCCGAGGCGTTGGCCACCGCCCGGATGGCCAACGACAGCGCCCTGGAGGCGCACGTCTTCTGCAACAGCGCCTTCCTCGCGCGGGACGCCGGCCGCCCGCGCGAGGCGCTGCGGGCCGCGCAGGCCGGCCAGAGCGCGGCCCGCCGGCTGGACTCCGACCGCCTGCTCGCGCTGCTCGCGATGCGCGAGGCCGGCGGCTGGGCGGTGCTGCGCGACCGGGGCGCCTGCGAACGGGCGCTGGCCCGGGGGTACCGGCTCTTCGACCGCGGCGAGGGCGAGGGCGATCCGGAGTGGATGTCGTTCTTCGGCGAGGCCGAGATCGCCGGCCTGGAGGCCCAGTGCTGGTCGGCGCTGGGCGACTGGGACCGGGCCAGCCGGTTGGCCGGGCAGGCGATGGCGCTGCAGCATCCGCAGTTCGTCCGCAACCGCGCGCTGTACACCGCGGAGTTGGCGCACGACCGGCTCGGCCGCGGCGACCTGGCCGGGGCGGGCGTGCACGGCAGCGCGGCGGTGGAGCTGCTCGGCCGGGTCCGGTCGGCCCGGATCCGCGCCATGCTCGCCGACACCGCCACCCGGCTGCGCGGCTTCGCCCAGGTCGACGAGGTCGGCGCGTTCTTGGCCGGCTACGACAACGCGCTCGCGGCCTGACCGCGACCGCCGGGGGCACCGGCCTTGGGGGTATCGGCCCCGGGGCTGCCGGCCCGTCAGGCGCCCGGCGAGTCCAGGTGGCTGTGGTCGTTCCAGATCTCGATCGCCGGCAGGCCGTACTCCCAGGAGAGCACCGAGAGCGCCGCCGTGCCCAGCTTGAGCCGCTGCCCGAACTCCGGTGCCTGGCCCAGCCAGCGCGCCGCCAGCACCCGCAGCAGGTGGCCGTGGGCGAAGACCACCACGTCCCGGTCGGCGGCGTGCATGGTGGTGGTGTCCGGGTGCGGGGTCCCGTGGTCCTCGGCGATCCCGGCCAGGAAGGCGTCGGCCCGGGCGCCCACGTCGGCCAGCTTCTCGCCCTCGGGGACGCCGTCCCGCCAGATCAGCCAGCCGGGGTGGTCGTGCTCGCGGATGTCGGCGCCGGTGCGGCCCTCGTACGCGCCGTAGTCCCACTCCATCAGTTCGGGGCGGTCCACGGCGCGGCCGCCGAAGCCGACCAGCTCGCAGGTCTCCCGGGCCCGGGAGAGCGGGCTGGTGTAGACGTCGGCGTCGGGCAGGCCGAGCCAGGGAGCGCGGCGCAGCCGGGCACCGAGGGCCCGGGCCATCTGCCGGCCCTCCTCGGTGAGCGGGATGTCGGTCCGACCGGTGTGCTGGCCGCTCGCCGACCAGGCGGTCTCACCGTGGCGGACGAGGATCAGACGAGCGGGCATCGCGGGCTCCATGGGTGGCTGGGCACCGGCACTCGGGCCGGCGCCAGGGCGGTGGATGCACTGAGTGGGTGCACTGACATGATCCCCTACCCGACGATTACCCAGGGGTACGCCCAGGTGCGTGACCCCGCCGGCGCGGGCGAGGGTGCGCGGCGGCAGCACCGTGAGCACCACGCTGTCGGTACCAGGTGCGAAACTGGCGAGCACCATGAACTCGCTCACCGATCAGGCCCGGCACCTGGCCGCGCTGCGGGGCGGGGCCGAGCCGCGCGGGCTGGACGCCCGGGCACTGGCCGCCCTCGCCGCGAACCCCGGCTGCCGCCGCCGGGCCCTGCTGGACGCCGCCGGGGTGGACAAGGGTGCCGTCGCCGGCCGCCTGGGCCGGCCCGCCCCGTTCGGCCGCTCGCCGTTCGCGATCGCCCGCGGCACCGTCTTCGAGGCCCGGCTGAAGGCCGACGACTGCGCCGCGCTGCTCGAACCCCTGCGCCGCCACCTCGGGCTGCCACCCGGTGAGGGCGACCGGCTGCACACCCCGGACCTGCTGCCCCGCTCGGGCCCGGCGGTCCGCGCCGCCCGCACCACCGAGGCACTGGCCGAGGCGGTCGCCGCCTCGCTGGCCGACCCCGGGGCGTGGACCCTGCTGGACCACCCGATGCTGCGGCTCACCGTGGCCGGCGCGCCCGCCTACCTGGAGCCGGACGCGGTGGTGGTGCACCAGGGGCGGTGCACCGTGGTGGAGATCAAGTCCTTCCCGGTGCTGGACGGCTCGGCCGACCCGACCAAGGTCGGCGCGGCCGCCCGGCAGGCCGCGGTCTACGTCCTGGCGCTGCAGCAGGCGGCCCGGGAGGCGGCCGGCGAGGCGCCCGGGCCGACCACCGGGCCAACCACTGCACCGGCCACCGAGCCGCCCGGCAGCCCGGCCTCGACCGTCCTGTTGGTCTGTCCCAAGGACTTCGGCCAGACCCCGGTGGCCGCCGCCATCGACGTCCGGCGCGAGGTGGCCACCACCCGGCGCCAGCTGGCCCGGATGACCCGGATCGAGGAGCTGCTGGCCGCCCTCCCCGCCGGCACCAGCTTCGACCTGGCGCCGAACGACTCCGGACAGCCGACCCGCCCGCCGGCCGAGCTGGCCGCCGCGGTGGCGGAGGTGCCGGCGGCCTACGGCCCGGAGTGCCTGTCGGCGTGTGAGCTGGGTTTCCACTGCCGGGCCGGGGCACGCACGGCGGACGCGGTCGAGCAGCTCGGGCGCGGCGTGCGGGCGGACCTGGGCGACCTGCGCACGGTGGCCGCCGTCCTGGCCGCCTGCAACGACGACGCCGGACCGACCCACGACGCGTCGACCGACGGCGAGTCCGCCGCCACCACGGACCGCGGCACCACGGACCACGACACCACAACCCACGGCACCACCGACCACGACACCACCGACCCCGCCGCCGCCCGGCTGCGCTACGCGGCCGCCCTGCGCGCCGAGGCGCTCGCCGCCCCGCCCGCCCCCATGGCCCTGGCCGAGGTGACCGGGTGAGCCTGCTGACCACCCTGGCCCGGCTCGAGGCGATCCGCAGCGGGCACGCCGAGCCGCTGGCCACCGTGCGCCACCGCCACCTGTCGGACCGCCCGATGGTGCTGGTCCCGCTGGCCACCGCGGCCGAGGACGGCGCCCCGCTGGCCGTGCTGCTCGGCACCGACCGCACCGACCCCCGGCTGCTGCTGGTGCCGCAGCCGCTCAACCGGGACCGCCGCGCCGAGTTCCTGGCCGCGCTGGCGGAGGAGCTGCTGCCCCACCTGGAGTCCTACGCCGGTGAGGTCGAGCTGATCGAGGGCTCGGAGAAGCACCCGGAGACCGGCGAGAAGGCCCCGACCACCCGGGAACTGTGCGCGGACGCGCCGCAGTTGATCGTGCCCAACAGCGGTTCGGTGCGCCACCTGGCACTGCTCGGCCGGGCCACCCGGTTCCGCCGCACCGCCGAGGACCCCGACCCCGGCCCGTACCCGGCACCGGCCAAGGTCCCGCTGCTCGGCCGCTGGCTCACCCACTACACCGAACGCGCCCAGGTGCCCGGTGCCAGCCTGCTGCTGCCGATGACCGGCCTGCTCGCCCGGCACTGGGCGACCGGGCAGAGCCTGCTGGAGGACCAGCACCTGGCCGCCCAACTCGCCTGGCACCTGACGCCCGAGGGCCTGACCGGCGCGCAGGCGGCCGAGTGGGCGGAGACCGGGCGCGGCGCCGACGGCCAGCTGCTGCACCCGCCGGCCGGCCCGGCCACCGACCCCCGGTTCGACGAGAAGCTGCTGGCCCCGGCGATCGGCCGGTACGACGCCGCGATGACCGGCCTGCGACAGGGCCGGGCCGGCGCCGAGCGCGAGGTCGCGGCGTGCGTCGCCGAGCTGCGCGAGCTGCTGCTCGGCGTCCTGCTGCCGACCTGGGCGGACGTCTGGGCCGGTCTCGACCTGCTGCGGACCCTGCCGCCGGGCGGGCACGTGGCCGAGCGCTGGGAGAGCGACCGCTGGTCCTTCACCGGCCACCGGGACCGGGTGGCGGCCGGCGAGCCGCCGCAGCCGCGGCTGGACGACGCGGTGACCGCCGCCCGCAAGCTGGCCCAGCGCGAGCGCGAGCAGGTCCGGCTGGACGTCCAGGAAGCGCTCGACGATCCGCTGGCGATGGCCGAACGGCGGCTGGCCGGCGAGGCGTTCAGCGGCACGGTCGAGGAGCTGGTGCCGGCCTGGGACACCGGCGGCCGCTCGCCCAAGCCGCGGCCGCTGCTGACCGTGCGCACCACCGACACCCCGCACGCCGACCCCGGCTGCGAGGTGCACCGGATCGGCGGGCCGGCCGCGCAGAAGGGCGAGGTGGTGGCCTTCGACCCGGAGGCGGGCCTGCTCACCATCCGGGTGCTGAACGGCATGGGCCGCCGCAAGGAGCCGGAGCCCGGCAGCCTGCCCGACGTGGGCGAGGCGGTCACCTACACGCTGTTCGAGCTGACGCCCCGACAGTCCGCGCCGCTGCCCGAGCCGGACGACACGCCCTGGACGCACGGCGGTCCCCCGGCGGCCACGCAGAGTTCGAGTTCCGTCCTGGATGAATGGGCATGAGCAGCACCGTGAGCGTTCCGAGCCCTCCCCCGGCCGCCGAGGCGGCCGACGCCGCGGTGGCGGCGATCCTGGACGCCGCCGTCCGCCCGGCCCCCGGTGCGCCGCGCGGGGTGGTGGTGGACTCGCCGCCCGGCGCGGGCAAGTCCACCCTGGTGGTGAAGGCGGCCCGGGAGCTGGTCGGCGCGGGCGAGCGACTGATGATCGTCGCCCAGACCAACAGTCAGGTGGACGACCTGGTGGACCGGCTGGCCGCGAAGGGCCCGGAGCTGACCATCGGGCGGCTGCACGCCGGCGAGTCCCGCCCGGCCGCCGAGGCGCTGCGGCATCCGAACGTGACCGCCAGCAGCAAGCCGGCGGACCTGCTGGAGCTGGACGTGGTGGTCTCCACCGCCGCCAAGTGGCAGTGGGTGAAGGACGTCGAGCCGTGGCGGCACGCGATCGTGGACGAGGCCTACCAGATGCGCTCGGACGCGCTGCTCGCGGTGGCCCGGCTGTTCCAGCGGGCGCTGTTCGTCGGTGACCCGGGGCAGTTGGACCCGTTCACGGTGGTCGGCACCGAGCAGTGGACCGGCCTGAGCTACGACCCCTCGACCAGCGCCGTGGTCACGCTGCTGGCGCACAACCCGGCGATCCGGCCGCACCGGCTGCCGGTCTCCTGGCGGCTGCCGGCCTCGGCAGCGCCGCTGATCTCCGAGGCGTTCTACCCGTTCACCCCGTTCCGCTCCGGCACCGGGCCGGACGAGCGGCAGCTGCGCCCGGGCCGCCGGGCGGACGGCAGTGCGGTGGACGCGGCGATCGACCTGGCGGCCGAGCACGGCTGGGCGCTGCTCGAACTGCCGGCCCGGCGCACCGTGCGCACCGACCCGCAGGCGGTGGCGGCGGTCGCGGCGCTGGTCGCCCGGCTGCTGGTGCGCGAGCTGGTCGCGGACTCGGAGCAGGGCCGGGTGCCGCTGACCGCGGGCCGGATCGCGGTCGGCACCGCGCACCGCGACCAGGCGGCCGCGGTGCGTGCCGCGCTCGGGGCGCTCGGCGTGCCGGTGGACCCGGCGGTCGGGCCCGCGGTGACCGTGGACACCGCGAACCGGCTGCAGGGGCGCGAGTACGACGTGACCGTGGTGCTGCACCCGCTCTCCGGCCGCCCGGACGCGACCGCCTTCCACCTGGAGACCGGGCGGCTGTGCGTGCTCGCCTCCCGGCACCGGCACGCCTGCATCGTGGTGGCCCGGGCCGGGATCCCCGAGCTGCTGGACGAGCACCCGGCCACCGATCCGGTGCAGCTGGGCAGCGCGATGCGGATCCCGGCCGGTTGGGCGGAGCGGATCGGCGGGCAGGTGATCCCGCTGCTGGAGCGGGTCGGGGCGCAGTTCCCGGACGGCTGGGAGGCCAACCACCGGGTCTTGCAGCACCTGGCGGAGCACCGGGTGCGCGGTTCGTGACCGCGGCCGGCGGGGTCGGCGGCGGTCGACGGGTGCCCGCGCGCCCCTGACGCCCCCGTGCCGCAAGCGGCTGCCCGGGCACCGTTCCGCCGGGGGCGGGGCGCGAGCGACAATGGACGACGGCCGCTCACCGACGACGTCTGTCGGTCCCAGCTACCTAAGGTGTCCTCGCATGCCCGATCGCCAAGACCCGCCGCGCCGACTCCGCCCGGTTTCGTTGATCTTCGAACCGGAGGCGTTGGTCGCCGAACCGGAGCGGTTCTTCCAGTTGGAGAGCATCGACGACCCGGCGGAACTGCTGCGGCGGTCGACCGAGTTGGCGCTGGCGTTCCGGGCGGCGGCGGAGCGGGCCACCGACTTCCAGGCGATCGCGGCGGCCCAGCTGGCGGACCCGCGCCGGTTCGACGCGCTCTCCCCGGCCGAGGTCGCGGCCCGGGCCGACTGGACGGCGGACTACGCGGCGCGGATGGTCGAGTACGGCCGCGGCCTGATGCGGCAGCCCGGCGCCGGCGAGGAGTAGCGCCCCGCCCGGGGCCGCCGAGGGGCCCGGCCGGGCGCCGGCCGGAGCGCGCCGCTGGCATATGCAGCGCGGCAGCGTACGCCGCCGACCCCGGTGCTGTCCGGCGAATCCGACTTTCGCTCCCGGCCCGTCCGGCACCGGAGCACCCTGCTGGACGTGGACATCTGGACGCATCACTCGGTGGAGTACCTGACCGTCGCCGGCGAAGCCTGGCTGGCCTCGGCGAGCGAGTACCCACGCAGTCTGCGGGCGCTCTGGGAGGCCCGGCCGTGGGCCCCGGCGGTGCTGCCCTGCGGCAGGGCCTTCGACGTGATCAGCCTGCCGGTGCTGTTCGGGCGGCGGGTGCTGGAGGAGCTCTGGTCCTCGGGGCCCGGGTGCGGGCCGGTGGCCGAGTACCGGGGGCGCACGCTGCTCTTCGTCCAGCCCGGGACCGCGCCACGGCTGCGCCGGCTGCTCGCCTGGGAGGAGTGGGCCAGGGACGTGCCGCCGCTGCTCTGCCACGGCCGCGGCGACGCGGTGACCGTGCCGCCGGTGCGCCGCCCCGAGCTGGCGGCCGCGCCCGGGCTGGGCGCCGGGCGCTGGATCGTGGCACCGGACACCCGGGAACCGTGGCTGCCGGGGGCCGGGGTGCTGCTGTGGGCCTGCGTCCGGGCCGCGCGCGGGCCCGAGGCGCAGCCGGAGCAGGGGCCCGCGGGCGGGCTGCCGACCCCACCGGCGGTATTCGATTTTGGCTCCGCCTGAGCCCGCTGCTAGAGTCTTCCCTGTCAGCAGGCGCCGCTAGCTCAGTTGGTTAGAGCAGCTGACTCTTAATCAGCGGGTCCGGGGTTCGAGTCCCTGGCGGCGCACCGACAGCCGGAAGGCCCTTCGCAGCAGCGAAGGGCCTTCCGGCGTTTTCCGTGCCCTGCCGCTCCCCCGGTCCGCCTCGGGTGCACCCCCGCCGTCGCAGGAGTGCACCCGGGGCCCGGTGTCGCCCGGGGTCCGGTGTCGCCCGGGTCCGGCTCAGCGGCCGCGCAGCTCCCGGTACTTGGCGACCAGCGCGGCGCTGGAGCTGTCCAGGTGCTCGCCGCCCTCGCCGGTCAGCAGCACCGGCTCGATCCGCTTGGCCAGCACCTTGCCGAGCTCGACGCCCCACTGGTCGAAGGAGTCGATGTTCCAGATCGCGCCCTGCACGAAGACCTTGTGCTCGTAGAGCGCGACCAGCTGGCCGAGCACCGAGGGGGTCAGCTCGTCCGCCAGGACCACGGTGGTCGGGTGGTTGCCGCGGAAGGTGCGGTGCGGGACCTGGAACTCGGCCACGCCCTCGGCGCGCACCTCCTCGGCGGTCTTGCCGAACGCGAAGGCCTGGGCCTGGGCGAAGAAGTTGGCCATCAGCAGGTCGTGCTGGGCGGCCAGGGCCGGGGAGAGCTCGCCGATCGGCTTGGCGAAGCCGATCAGGTCGGCCGGGATCAGCTTGGTGCCCTGGTGCAGCAACTGGTAGTAGGCGTGCTGGCCGTTGGTGCCGGGGGTGCCCCAGACCACCGGGCCGGTGGTCCAGCCGACCGCGCTGCCGTCGCGCTGCACCGACTTGCCGTTGGACTCCATGTCCAGCTGCTGCAGGTAGGCGGTGAACTTCGACAGGTAGTGCGAGTACGGCAGCACCGCGTGCGACTGGGCGTCGAAGAACTGGCCGTACCAGACGCCGAGCAGGCCGAGCAGGAAGGGGACGTTCTGCTCCAGCGGGGCGGTGCGGAAGTGCTCGTCGACCAGGCGGAAGCCGTCCAGCATCTGCTGGAAGGCCTCGGGGCCGATGGCGATCATCAGCGAGAGGCCGATCGCCGAGTCGTAGGAGTAGCGGCCGCCGACCCAGTCCCAGAACTCGAACATGTTCTGGACGTCGATGCCGAAGTCGGCCACGCCCTGGGCGTTGGTGGAGAGCGCCACGAAGTGCTTGGCCACCGCGTCCTGGCCGGCCCCGAGCTGCTCCAGCAGCCAGCTGCGGGCCGAGGTGGCGTTGGTGACCGTCTCGATCGTGGTGAAGGTCTTGGAGGCGACGATGAACAGGGTCTCGGCCGCGTCCAGGTCGCGCACCGCCTCGTGCAGGTCGGCGCCGTCCACGTTGGAGACGAAGCGGACCGTCAGGTCCCGCTGGGCGTAGGAGCGCAGCGCCTCGTAGGCCATCGCCGGACCGAGGTCCGAGCCGCCGATGCCGATGTTGACGACGTTGCGGATCCGCTTGCCGGTGTGGCCGGTCCAGGCGCCGCTGCGCACCCGGTTCGCGAAGTCGGCCATCTTGTCCAGGACGGCGTGCACCTCGGGCACCACGTCGACGCCGTCCACCTCGACCACCGCACCACGCGGGGCGCGCAGCGCGGTGTGCAGCACGGCGCGGTCCTCGGTGACGTTGATCTTCTCGCCGCGGAACATCGCATCGCGCAGACCGGCCACGTCGACCGCCTCGGCCAGCTCGCGCAGCAGGGTCAGGGTCTCGTCGGTGACCAGGTGCTTGGAGTAGTCCAGGTGGAGGTCGCCGACCTGCAGGGTGTAGCGGCTGCCGCGCTCGGGATCGGCGGCGAACAGCTCACGGAGGTGCGGGTCGCCGAGCTCCTCGCGGTGCTTTCCGAGGGCGGCCCACTGCGGAGTGCGGTCCAGGGGGGTACGGCCGTCGGGCTGCGGCATCGGTCTCTCCTCGAATTCGGTCCGGAAGCGCGTGCCCAGCCTACGGAACGCCCCCGGCCGCTGGCGCCACCACACCTGACGCAGTGCCGTCATTTCCGGTCCGAGCGCAGATCCAGGCCGCGCAGCACCTCGTCCACCAACTCCGGATCGGCGCCCGGCTCACCGCGCGCCAGCACCATCTCGCGCCGCGATGCGGCCAGCAACTCCTGCTCCACGGCCCGCAGTCTGCGCAGGTTGGCGACCCGCTGCCGGGCCTCGGCGGCCTCCTCCTCCTGGTACTGCTCCGGGCAGAGCCGCGCCAGCCGGTCATGCTGGCGTTCCCGGAGCTTCTCCACGATTTCCACCGGCAGCCGGTCCTGCTCCTCGAGTTCGGCCAGCCGCCCGAGCGCCGCCCTGGCCGCCCGCCACCAGAGCCGGCGTTCCTCCTGCTCGCGCCGGTCCAGGTGCGGGTCGATGCCCAACCGCCGGACCAGCCAGGGCAGCGAGAGGCCCTGCACCAGCAGGGTGAAGAGCACCACGCTGAACGCCGAGAAGACGATCCGGCCGCGGCCGGGGAAGTCCGCGCCCGCATGCGTGGTGAGCGGCACGGCCAGCGCCAGCGCGACGGTGGCCACCCCGCGCATGCCCGACCACCAGAGCACCACGGTCTCCCGCCAGCTGATCGGCACGTCCTCCTCCCCTCGGCTGAGCCGCTTGGAGAGCCAGCCGGCCGGCAGCAGCCAGACCAGCCGGACCAGCACCACCACGGCGATCACCACCGCCGCCTCGCCGAGCATCGAGTGCCACCCCGACCCGGCGTCCTTCAGCACCGTGGCCAGCTCCAGCCCGATCAGCCCGAAGGCCACCCCGGTGATCAGGATCTCCACGACGTCCCAGAACGCGCTGCCCACCAGCCGGTAGGCGACGTCGTCGGCGTCGGCCGCCCGGTCGGCCAGGTAGAGACCGACCACCACCACGGCCAGCACGCCCGACCCCTCGGCCGCCTCGGCCAGCGCGTAGGCGGCGAACGGGACCAGCAGGTTGAGCGCCACCTGCTGGGTCGGGTCGTCGAGCAGCGCGGCCACCTTGGTGGCCAACCAGCCGAGCACCACCCCGATCACCACGGCCAGCACCGCCGAGAGGACGAAGCGCAGCAGCGCGTGCGGCACCGAGAAGTCGCCGTCCACCACCGCCTCGACGGCCAGCGAGTAGACCACGATCGCGGTGACGTCGTTGAACAGCCCCTCGCTCTCCAGTATCGAGACCAGCCGCCGGGGCAGCCCGACGCTGCCGGCCACCGCCACCGCGGCCACCGGGTCGGGCGGCGAGACCAGCGCGCCGAGCGCCACCGCGGCGGCCAGCGGCAGGGTGGGCGCGAGCTGGTGGAAGGCGGTGGCCACCACGGTGGTGGTGACCACCACCAGGGCGACGGCGAGCAGCAGGATCGAGCGCAGGTTGGCCCGGAAGTAGGCGAGCGAGGCACGGCGGGCGACGGCGAAGATCAGCGGCGGCAGCACCAGCGGGAGGATCAGGTCGGGGTCGACGGCGACGTCGGGGATCTGCGGCACGATCGCCATCACCAGGCCGAGCACGGTCATCAGGACCGGCTGCGGGACCCCGGTGCGGCGGGCCAGCGGCATGGTCACCACGGAGGCGAGCAGGACCAGGAAGAGCAGGGACAACTGGCCCACGGGTGCATCCTCTCCGGAGCGGACAGAGTGAGTGTAGATATGACAAACCCACGCGGACCGGGGCGGCGCGCCGGGCGGCCCCCGGAGCCGATTCGGAGAATCGCCCGCCGACCGGGTAATGTTCTCCAGGTCAGCAGGCGCCGCTAGCTCAGTTGGTTAGAGCAGCTGACTCTTAATCAGCGGGTCCGGGGTTCGAGTCCCTGGCGGCGCACCGACAGCCGGAAGGCCCTTCGCAGCAGCGAAGGGCCTTCCGGCGTTTCTGCGTTCGGGCACCCGGACCGGGCGCGAGGCCTGGCGCCACCTGGCACTCCATGGCGCCATGGTGGCGCCATCCGCAGGGCACGCCGGGACACGACCCCGTCGCCCCGCTCCGATCGGCCCCGTCCGGCGCCACTCGGAGCCGCGTGATGCCAGCCCGGGGCTGCGTGACGCCATCCCGACGCCACGCCGACACCCTTTTGGCGCCATCCTGCTGGCGATGGCGCCATTCGTGTGCCATGATGGCGTCATGGACCTCACGCCGTACGTCGACAACCTCCGCCATGAGCTCGCGGTCGCCGCGGAAGCCGGGGGCGAGGACGCCCGGGCCCTGGCCGACCGGCTCACCTCGCCACTGGAGTCGGCGATCCGGCTCACCCTGTTGAACGCGCTCTCCGACGCCACCGGCGAGATCACCCTGGACCTCGCGCCCGGTTCGGTGGACCTGCGGCTGCGCGGCCTCGACCCGGAGTTCGTGGTGACCCCGCCGTTCGTGCTGGGCCCACCCGAGGCCGACGAGGCCCCGCTGCCGACCGCCCCCGCCGCTCCGCTCGCGCCGCCGCCCGGCGCCGCCGACGGCGAGGAGAGCGGTACCGCCCGGATCAACTTCCGCCTGCCCGCCCACCTCAAGTCCCGGATCGAGGAGACGGCCGCCATGGAGGGCCTGTCGGTCAACGCCTGGCTGGTCCGGGCCGCCGCCGCAGCCCTGGAACCCGCCCCCCGGACCACCCGGGCCCCCGCCGCCCGCCGCCAGAACTACACCGGCTGGGTCCGCTAGCCGGCCCGCCAGGGGCGCCGCGCCCCCGCACCACGTCACCCCGGCGACAGCGCCACCGCCGGACTTCACCCCGCCACCCACGGCGGGCCTCCGGTCCCGCACCTGCGGAACCGTCCACGAGCCACTGAGCCGAGAGGACGACACCGTCATGCCTACTTTCGCCACCCCCGAACCCATCACCGCCATCCTCGAGTTCGACATCGCCTCGGTCCGGATCACCGCGAGCGAGCGCACCGACACCCAGGTGACCGTGCTGCCGGCCAACCCCGCCCAGGAGGACGACGTGCGGGTCGCCGAGGGCACCAAGGTCAGCTGCGTGGACGGGCGGTTGCAGCTGAAGGCCCCGCGCAAGCGCTCGCCGTTCGGCCGCAGCGGCTCGCTGGAGATCACCGTCGAGCTGCCGACCGGATCGGGCCTGCAGATCAACGCACCGGTGGCGCACGTCACCAGCAGCGGCCTGCTGGGCGCCTGCCGGGTGCGCACCTCGCTCGGCGACCTCCGCCTGGACCGGACCGGCCCGGCCGAGCTGAAGACCGCGGGGACGGTGCGGCTCAACCAGGCTGCCGGCGACGCCGAGGTCACCGGGATGGGCCTGATCGAGCTCGGCTCGATCGACGGCACCGCCACGGTGAAGAACACCAACGGCGAGATCGTGGTGCACCGGGCCACCGGCGAGATCAGCGTGCGCTCCGCCAACGGCCGGATCGTGGTGGGCACCGCCGAGTCCGGGGTCGACGCCAAGACCGCGTTCGGCGACATCACGGTGGCCGAGGTGACCAGCGGCAAGGTGCAGCTGCAGACCTCCACCGGCCACCTGGAGGTCGGCGTCCGGGAGGGCACCGCCGCCTGGCTCGACCTCGACACCGCCTTCGGCGGCGTGCACAACGCGCTGCCCGCCACCGGTGCCCCGGCGGCCGGCGAGGAGACCGTCGAGGTCCGGGCCCGCACCGGGCTGGGCGACATCACCATCCGCCGCGCCTGACCACCCGCTCGGCCAGAAAGGACCCAGCGACATGACCGCACCGAGCGTCACCACCCTGCGCCCCACGGCCATCTCCGCCCTCGGCCTGACCAAGTCCTACGGCGACCGGCAGGTCCTCGCCGGGATCAACCTGAACATCCCCGAGGGCACGGTCTTCGCCCTGCTCGGGCCCAACAGCGCCGGCAAGACCACCGCCGTGCAGATCCTCTCCACACTGATCCCGGCCGACGCCGGCGCCGCCCAGGTGGCCGGCCACGACCTGGCCCGCAACCCCGACGGCGTGCGGGCCGCGATCGGGGTCACCGGCCAGTTCTCGGCGGTGGACAACCTGCTCACCGCCGAGGAGAACCTGCTCCTGATGGCGGACCTGCACCACCTGGACCGGCGCGAGGGCCGCCGCCGGGCCGCCGACCTGCTGCGCCGCTTCGACCTGACCGAGGTCGCCCGCAAACCCGCCGTCACCTTCTCCGGCGGCATGCGGCGCAAGCTCGACCTGGCGATGACCCTGGTCGGCGAGCCCCGGGTGATCTTCCTCGACGAGCCGACCACCGGCCTCGACCCGCGCAGCCGGCGCACCATGTGGGGGATCATCCGCAACCTGGTCGCCGAGCACCGGGTGACCGTCTTCCTGACCACCCAGTACCTGGACGAGGCCGACCAACTCGCCGACCGGATCGCGGTCCTGGACCACGGCCGGTTGATCGCCGAGGGGACGGCGGAGGAGCTGAAGCGCCGGATCCCCGGCGGCCACCTGCGACTGCGCTTCGCCGGCACCGAGCAGCTGACCGCCGCCGAACGGCTCTTCGCCCGCACCGGGCGCGACGACGAGGCGTTGACCCTGACCATCCCCGGCGACGGCGGCCTGCCCGCGCTGCGCGCCGTCCTCGACACCCTGGACCGCGCCGGGGTGCCGGCCGAGGAGCTCACCGTGCACACCCCCGACCTGGACGACGTCTTCCTCACCCTGACCGGCGACGGCGTCCCGCACTCGAAGGAGCCGGCCCGATGACCACGCCCACCCTCGCCCAGCCCGCGCGCTCCCGCATCCCGCTCTCCCACGCCGCCCGCGACTCCGTCACCATGCTGCGCCGCAACCTGAAGCACGCGCTGCGCTACCCGTCGATGACCGTCTCGGTGATCGCGATGCCGGTGATGATGCTGCTGCTCTTCGACTACGCCTTCGGCGGCACGCTGGGCAGCGGGATCAACGGCCTGCACGACGTGCCCGGAGCCTCGGGCGGCGCCGGCGGCCTGAAGTACATCGACTACCTCGCGCCCGGCATCATCCTGATGGCCGCCACCTCCGGGGCGCTGGCCACCGCGGTCGGGGTCTGCTCGGACAAGACCGAAGGCATCGTCAACCGGTTCCGCACCATGGCCATCTCCCGTGCCTCCTTCCTCACCGGGCACGTGGTCGGCAGCGTGCTGCAGACCCTGGTGAGCATCGTCGCGGTGATCGGCGTCGCGCTGGCGGTCGGCTTCCGCCCCACCGCCGACCCGCTCGCCTGGCTCGCCACCGCGGGCCTGCTGACCCTGGTCACGCTGGCCCTGACCTGGCTCTCCGCCGCCATCGGGCTGGTGGCCGCCACGGTGGAGAGCGCCAGCAACATACCGTTGCCGATGCAGTTCCTGCCCTTCCTCGGCAGTGCGATCGTGCCACCGTCCTCGATGCCGGGCCCGCTGCGTTGGTTCGCCGAGTACCAGCCGTTCACCCCGGTCATCGAGACCCTGCGCGGGCTGCTGACCGGCGCGCCGATCGGCGACCACGGCGTCGTCGCCCTGGCCTGGTGCCTCGGTCTGACCCTGCTCGGCTACCTGTGGGCCCGGCGCGCCTTCAACCGCGGCGCCGCCGTCTGACGTCCCCGTCGACTGACCTCCCCGCCGACTGCCGCCTCCTGGGCGGGAGTTCAGTCGGTCGGCCGGTCGAGCCCCTGCGCCAGGGCGCCGAAGGCGCGCTCCGCGTCGGCCGCCGCCTCCGGGTAGGCCTGGTCCGCGGTCCGCCCGGCCACCAGCTTGCGCCAGTTCTCCCGCCCCAACTCCTGCTGCACGGTGACCAGGTGCAGCGCAGCCAGGCGGGCGCCGAGGCCACCGTCGCCGTACGGCTCGGCCAACTCCTCGGCCAGCAGCTCGACGTCGCGCGCCGTGTAGGCGGTCAGCCGGGTCTGCAGGCTCCAGGTGGTGTGGAGCAGCCGCTGGAAGGCGACGATCTCCGGGTGGTCGTTCAGGCCGGTGATCGGATCCCGCCGGCGCAGCCCGTCCTGGAAGTGCTCGTGCAGCGCCCGCAGCGGGCTGCACCCGGTGGGGCGGGCGCGGACCACCCGGGCGGCCTCCCCCTGGTGGTCGGCGAAGCGGTCGAGGACCAGGTCCTCCTTGGTCGGGAAGTACCGGAACAGGGTCGGCTTCGAGACCTCGGCCGCGGCCGCGACCTCGGCGACCGAGACCGCGTCGAAGCCGCGCTCCAGGAAGAGCCGCAGCGCGGTGCCGGCCAGGTGCCACCGGGTCCGCTCCTTCTTCTGCTCGCGCAGGCCCAGCACAGGTTCCATGCCGATCACCCTAACCCAAATCCATGACCCGGTCACTTTCGTTACCCGGTTGCATTTTCTCTCGGAGGCGAGTTCAGTGGAGGCCACACCGACCGACGAGGAGAGCGACCCGTGATGCCCGAGAACCCGGACGTCCTGATCATCGGCGCCGGCCCCACCGGCCTGACCCTGGCCGGCACGCTGGCCCGACACGGCGCCACCGTCCGTGTGCTGGAGCGCGCCACCGCCCACCACCGCGAGTCCCGCGGCAAGGGGCTCAACGAGGCCGGCCTGGCCGCACTGGCCGACCTCGGGGTGACCGAGCGGCTGCACGCCGCCGGGGTGACCCGGCTGGTGCTGCGCAAGTACTTCGACGGCGAGTTCGTCAACGACACCGAGATCACTCCCTCGGGCCTGCAACTCGGCCAGTGGCGACTGGAGGCGATCCTCCGCGAGCGGCTCGCCGAACTCGGTGTCACCGTCGAACTCGGCTGCGAGCTGGTGGACCTGGCACAGGACGACGCCGGGGTCACCGCCACCCTGGCCGACGGGCGCCGCCTGCGGGCCCGCTACCTGGCCGGCTGCGACGGCGGCCACAGCACCGTGCGCAAGCTGCTCGGGCTGGCCTTCGACGGACACGGCGAGGCGACCGAGAGCATGGTCTGCGGCGACGTCGAAGCGGACGGGATCGACCGGGACCACTGGCACCAGTGGTTCGCCGCGGACGGCGGGGTGCTGCTCTGGCCGGTCCCCGGCACCCGGAGCTTCCAGTTCCAGGCCTCACCGGAGACCGACGAGCGCGGCACCCCGCTGCCGCCGTCCCTGGCCGGCTTCCAGCGGCTCTTCGACCGCTTCGCCAAGGTGCCGGGGATCGAGCTGGCCAACCCGACCTGGCTCTCCGCCTGGCGGGTCAACGTGCGGATGGTGGACCGGATGCGGGTCGACCGCGTCTTCCTGGCCGGGGACGCCGCCCACGTCCACCCGATCGCCGGCGGGCTCGGCATGAACACCGGGATCCAGGACGCGGTCTGCCTCGGCGACCGGCTCGGCCCGGTGCTGGCCGGCCGGGCGGCCGACACCCTGCTGGACGGCTACCAGGCGGAGCGCCTGCCGGCGGCGGCCTGGACCCTGCAGGCGACCAGCGACCGGCACGCGCACGCCGTGGCCGCCGTCCGGCAGCCGGGGCAGGGCACCGAGACCAGCGCCGTGACCGGCCGACCGCCGGTGGCCGGTGCCGGTTGAGGTTCAGCGCCGGCTGAGGTCCGGTGCCGGCTGAGGTCCGGTGCCGGCTGAGGTCCGGTGCCGGCTGAGGTCCGGTGCCGGCTGAGGTCCGGTGCCGGTTGGGGTCCGGTGCAGGTTGAGGTCCGGTGCCGGTTGAGGTTCAGTGCCGGCTCAGGTTCAGGCGGTCACCCGCTCCGGGTGGCAGCGCTCCGCCCAGCGCACCACCGGCCCGATCGCCAGCCCGGTCAGCACGAAGACCCCGCCCAGCACGAACCAGCCGGGCGCACCCCACCCGATGCAGAGCACCCCGAGGACCGAGGGGGCGACCACCTGCACCAGACCGTTGCCGATCTTGCCGATCCCGGTGTACTGGCCCTGCGCGTGGGCCGGCGCCAGCGTGTAGCGCAGCTGGAAGGACCCGGCCGCCTGCAGGATCTCGCCCACCGTGTGGACCGTGGTGCCGACGCCGATCAGCACCACCGCGCACCAGCCGGGCAGCCCGGCCGCCAACCCGATCAGGGCCATCCCGACCAGGAACGCCCACCCCGACCGGCGCCAGGCCCTGGCCCCGGTGGCGTTGGTGTCGATCCCGCGCCCGACCCGGACCTGCAGCACGACCACCAGCAGCGTGTTGGCCAGCGCCGTCGCCCCGACGAACCAGCGCGGCGCGTGGGTGTGCTCGACGATCCACAGCGGCAGCGCGAAGATCAGCACGTCACCCTGCATCGCGGTGACCGCCTCGAGTGCGGTGAACACCAGGAACGGGTGGTCCCGCAATGCGCTCGCCTTCTCCCGCCCGGCCGGCGCGGGCACCGGCGGCACCGAGGGCAGCTTCCTGGCCACCAGCGCGGTGACCAGGAAGCTGACCGCGTTGCCGAGCACCAGGCAGACGTAGGCGGTCCGCGAGTCCACCTGCACCACCAACGCGGCCAGCATGGCCCCGAGGCTGCCGGCGAGGTTCACCGCCGCCCGCAGGTACGCGCGCAGCGCCGCCGGCCGCGGCCCCGCCAACCCGCGCACCAGCGGCGCCCGCGCGGCCTGGCTCGCCGAACCGGCCAGCTCGGTCAGGCTGATCACCACGACGAACAGCCAGAAGCTGTGCACCAGCACCAGCGCCGCCATCGCCACCGCCTGCACGGTCAGCGTCGCCAGGTACACCTCCCGCGGTCCGCGCCGATCGGCCAACCGCCCCACCGGCACCCCGGAGACCAGCCCGACCAACGCCCCGATCCCCATCCCGAGCCCCACCTGACCGAGCGACAGCCCCACCGACCGGGTGAAGAAGAGCGCGGCGCTGACCATGAAGACCCCGCTGCCGACCATGTTCACGAAACTCGCCAGCGCGAGCACCCGCTGCGGCCCGGGCGGCAGCAGCACGCCGCGCCGGACCAGCCAGGAGACGGGAGGCCGGGGCTCCGCCGGGGCGGAGGAGTCCGTCGGGTCACCGGTCGTCAGCAGCACGGTCACAGATCACCTTTGCTCGGGGGGAGGGGGAGACCTCGGAGTATGGAGGTCCGCCGATCCCCCCGAAAAGGGCTGCCGGAACAGGGAAAACTCACACCCGGACGGGGAACACCCGAGCGCAGCGGTGGCGTTGGAATCGGTGAGCGGGCCGGGGAGAGCTGGGGTTTCGGGCGCCTTTCCAGGGCTTTGGCCGCTTTCGCCCCTGCCCGGTGCCGGGACGCACCGCTGCCCCGCCCCTCCCCGCTATCCTGGCCGCGGCACGGCCCTGACTGGAGGGCACGAGAAATGCGCGTCGGAATCACCGGGTACCGGAACCTCTCCGATCTGACCGAGATGCTGGTGCGGGGCGAGCTGTGGCGGCTGGTGACCACGTACGGGCCGTACGAGCTGGTCGGCGTGACCGCGCTGCGCCCCGGGCCGGAGACCTGGTTCGCGGAGGCGGTGCGGGAGCACGGCGGCAAGGTGGAGGTCCTGCTGCCCGCCGGCGGCGCCGAGCTGCCGCGGACCGAGATCGCCCGGGAGGCGACCGCGGTGCACCGGTTGGCGCCGAAGTCCGCGGGCGGGCTCGGGGACGACCTCGGGCGGGCCCTGGTCGGCATGATCGACGAGCTGATCGCGGTCTGGGACGGCACCGCGGAGGGTGACCAGCGCGAGCCGGCCGAGATCGCCGCGCTGACCCGCCGGGCCGGGCTCTGGGTGCACGAGATCTGGCCGGCCGGCTCCGAGCGCCCCCGCACGGCCTGAGCCCCGCCGCCCCCGGCCTGAGCCGCCCGCCCCCGCACCGCGTGGACCCACCCCCGGTTGCCGCCCTCCGGCACCCCCCGAACCATGGGAGGAGTGAGCGACGACCACCCCACCGAGCGGCCATCGGAGCACTCGCCCGACCAGCCCCCCGAGTACCGCGGCTACCTGCGCCACCCGCACCTCGCGGGTGACCTGCTGACCCTGACCGCGGAGGACGACGTCTGGCTCGCCCCGCTCGGCCCGGACGGCGCCTCGGGGCGGGCCTGGCGGGTGAGCTGCGACCGCACCCGGGTCTCGCACCCGCGGCTGTCGCCCGACGGCCGCACCGTGGCGTGGACCAGCTGGGCCGCGCTCACCCCCGAGGTGTGGACCGCGCCGACCGAGGGCGGCGAGGCGGTCCGGCTGACCTACTGGGGCAGCCAGGACACCCGGGTGCGCGGCTGGCTGCCGGGCGGCGAGGTGCTCGCGGTGACCTCGTACCACGAGCCGTTCGCCCACTACACCTGGGCGCACGCGCTGCCGACCGACGGCGCGCCGGGCCGCCGGCTGCCCTGGGGACCGGTGCGCGACTGCCAGTTGACGGACGACCACACCCTGCTGCTGACCGCCGCCGCCCCGCACGAGCCGGCCGCCTGGAAGCGCTACCGGGGCGGTGCCACCGGCCGGCTCTGGCTGGACGGCGAGCAGCTGCTGACCGGCCTGCCGGGCCACCTCTCCTCCCCCATGCTGGTCACGCACCCCGACGGCGCCCCTCGGATCGCCTTCCTCTCCGACCACGAGGGCGTCGGCAACCTCTACTCCTGCCGCCCGGACGGCACCGACGTGCGCCGGCACACCGACCACGCGAGCTACTACGCCCGCGAGGCCGCCACCGACGGCCGCCGGATCGTCTACCAGCACGCCGGCGACCTGTGGCTGCTGGAGAGCCTGGCCGCACCGGCCCCGCAGCGCCTGACCGTGCGGCTGGGCGGCTCGCGGGCCGGGCGCCGCCCGTACCAGGTGACCGCCGCCCGGCACCTGAACGACCTGGTCTGCGACGCCAGCGGGCGCTCCGGCGTGGTGGGCGTGCGCGGCAGCCTCTACTGGCTGACCCACCGGGACGGGCCGGCCCGGGCGCTGGCCGACACCCCGGGGGTGCGGGCCCGGCTGCCCGCGGTCCTGGGCGGCACCGGGCAGATCGCCTGGGTGACGGACGCCGAGGGCGAGGACGCGATCGAGCTGGCCCCGCTGCCCGGCAGCCCGGCGCAGCACCCGGCCCGCCGGATCGCGGGCGGGCAGCTGGGGTACGTGCTGGAGCTGGTCGCCGCCCCGGACGGCCAGGCGCTGGCCGCGGCCGCGGGCGACGGCCGGCTGCTGCTGGTGGACGTCGCCGACGGCGCGGTGCGCGAGCTGGCCCGGGCCGGCTACGGGCCGATCCGGGGCCTGGCCTTCTCCCCCGACTCGCGCTGGCTGGCCTGGTCCCAGCCGGTGGCGGGCCGGTCGCTGCGCCGGATCCGGTTGCAGCGGGTGGACCTGCCGGACGCGCTGCCGCTGGACGTCACCGACGGGCGGTTCGAGGACGAGCAGCCGGTCTTCACCCGGGACGGCCGCTACCTGGTCTTCCTCTCCTGGCGCGGCTTCGACCCGGTGCACGACGTGCACACCGGCGACCTCTCGTTCCCGCTGGGCTGCCGCCCCTACCTGGTCCCGCTGGCCGCCGACACGCCGTCGCCGTTCGCCGCCCCGGTGGGCGACGAGGCGGATCCGGCGCCGGGCGACGGCACCGTGCTGGTGGACACCGAGGGGCTGACCGAGCGGCTGGTGCCGTTCCCGGTGATCGCCTCCAAGTACTCCACCCCGGCGCCGGTGCGCGGCGGGCTGCTCTGGCTGCGCTGGCCGATCTCCGGCGCCCTCGGCGAGACCTTCGCCAGCCCCACCGACCTGTCCGGCCGCCCGGCGCTGGAGTACTTCGACCTGGCCGCCGCGGCCCGCAGCACGGTGCAGGAGCAGGTGGACGGCTACGCGGTGTCCGGCGACGGCAGCATGGTGACCACCTTCGTGGCCGGCACCCTGAAGCTGCTGCCGCTGGCCGCGCCGGGCGCCGCGCTGAGCGTGGACCTGCGGCGGATCACCCACACCGTGCACCCGGGTCCGGAGTGGCGGCAGGCCTACCGCGAGGCGGCCCGGCTGGTCCGCGACCAGTTCTGGGACCCGGAGCTGGGCGGGCTGGACTGGCCGGCGCTGGTCGCCCAGTACGAACCGCTGCTGGACCGGATCGCCTCCCCCGACGACTTCGCCGACCTGCTGCGCGAGCTGCTCGGCGAGCTGGGGACCTCGCACGCCTACGTCACCCCGGCCCGGCGCGGCGAGGGCCCGGCGCCGGTGCAGCAGCCGCTCGGCCTGCTCGGTGCGGGGGCGCACCGGGAGCCGGACGGCCGCTGGCTGCTGGACCGGGTGCTGCTCGGCGAGTCCTCCGACCCGCGGGCCCGGGCGCCGCTGGCCGGGGTGCAGGTGCGCGAGGGCGACGAGCTGGTGGCGATCGCCGGCCGGCCGCCGGACCCGGTGCGCGGCCCGGCCCCGCTGCTGGCCGGGGCCGGCGGCAGCACCCTGGAGCTGGCCTTCCGGCGCGGGGTGGCCGGGCCGGTGCGCCGGGTGGCGATCACCCCGCTGACCGACGAACGGCCGCTGCGCTACCAGGACTGGGTGGCCCGGCGGCGGGCCATGGTGCGCGAGTTCAGCGACGGGCTCTGCGGCTACCTGCACATCCCGGACCTGGGCGGCTCCGGCTGGGCGCAGTTCAACCGCGACCTGCGGCGCGAGCTGGACCGCCCGGCGCTGGTGCTGGACGTGCGGGGCAACGCCGGCGGCAACGTCTCCGAGCTGGTGCTGGAGAAGCTCACCCGCCGGGTGCTGGCCTGGGACCACACCCGGGGCCGCCGGGCGGTGCGCTACCCGCGGGACGCGCCGCGCGGCCCGATCGTGGCGCTGGCCGACGAGGCGACCAGCTCGGACGGCGACGTGATCATCGCGGCGGTGCAGTTGCTCGGCCTCGGCCCGGTGCTGGGCCGGCGGACCTGGGGCGGGGTGGTCGGCACGATCGGCCGCAGCACCCTGGGCGACGGCACCCAGATCTCGGTGCCGGCCAACGCCTCCTGGTTCACCGGCGGGCACGGTTTCGGCATCGAGAACCGCGGGGTCGAGCCGGACATCCCGGTGCTGCGCACCCCGGCCGACTGGGCGGCGGGCCGCAACACCGAGCTGGTCGAGGCGGTGAAGGTCGCCCTGGAGCTGCTGCACGCGCAGCCGGCCGCCGCCCCGCCGCCCGCCGACACCCCGCGCCCGGACCTGCGCCGGCCGCCGCTGCCGCCGCGCACGGGCTGAGCAGAACGGGCTCAGCAGCCGAGCTGAGCAGAAGGGGCTGAAGAGCCGAGGACCACGCGCCGAGCAGAAGCCGAAGGGGCGGGGCGCCTCCCGTACCGGGAAGCGCCCCGCCCCTTCGGGTGGGTACGGCTGCTCACCGCTCCCATTCGCGGTTCTGACCGCCCTCGCTCTCCATGTCCGACTCCGCCTGCTGCAGCTGGTCGTCGGCGCTCTGCTGGGTCCGGCCCGTGGCGTTGCCCAGGGCGTCGGCCGCGGGACCCGGCAGGTTGCTCCCGGCCTTGTCGGCGGCCTGCTGCCCGGCGTCCATGGCGCGTTGCTCGGCCTGGCCGGCCGCATCGGCGGCCTTGTCACCGTGCTCGCCGAACATGCCCTTGATCTTGTCCAGCATGCCCATGTCTCCTCCTCGCGGTTCGTCCGACGATGGGCTGCCACCAACATGTCACCGCTCGCGCCGGCCCGCATGTCGACGCCACGCACCGTGATCTGCGGTGGTCGGCACTCCGGCCCCTACCCGCGCACCGGCCGGGGACACCTGGGTACCGTCCGGGGAGGACTCGCGGGAGAGGGCGGCCGGACTCAGGCCACCCAGCCGGCCGTCATCCCCTGCACCGCCGAGCCGTCCTGGTCGGTCAGCTTGAGCCCGGTGACGTAGCGAGCCCGCTCGGAGGTCTGCACCCGGAAGGCGGGCTGCTCCGCGGTGAGCGTCTCGATGATCACACCGGCCGCCTCCTCGCGGGTCTGCGCGTTGGCGAAGGCGCCCTGGACGTGCTTGAGGTAGCCGGCCAGCGCCGGGCCGTAGGGGCCGGCGGCGGCGACCGGGTCCTCGGCCACGTCGATGTTGGCGACGAACTCGCTGGCCACCGCGCCGGGTTCGACCACGCTGACGGTGACGCCGACGCTCGCCGCGACCGGCGCGAGCGACTCCATGAAGCCCTCGACGGCGAACTTGGCCGCGCAGTAGGCCTCGTTGAAGGGCTGGCCGACCACACCGCCGATGCTGGTCACGGTGATCAGCCGGCCCCGGCTGGCCCGCAGCAGCGGCAGCGCGGCCCGGGTCACCTGGACCACGCCGAAGAAGTTGACCTCCATGACGGCGCGGACGTCCGCCACCGTGCCCTGCTCGATGGTGCCGACGTGCCCGGCGCCGGCGTTGTTGACCACAGCGTCCAGCCGGCCGTGGTCGGCGGCGACCTGGGCCAGGCAGGCCTCGACGGCGGCCTGGTCGGTCACGTCGAGGGCCCGGACCTCGACCAGGTCGCGCACCCCGGCGGCCTCGGCGGCGGCCAGCAGGGCGTCGGCCTTGCGGGTGTCGCGCATGGTGGCGACGGCGCGCCAGCCGGCCTGCGCGGCCGCGACCGCCGTGGCCAGGCCGATGCCCGAGGAGGTGCCGGTGATCAGGACGGTGGGCTCGGTGCTCATCTGCTTCACTCCAGTTCCCTATGAACCACAACTCTTATGGTTCATAACTACCTGCTTCGATAACTATGCGGTCAGATGTTTTCGGTTGTCAAGCATCTCGGTAGACTGGGGCCATGCCCTCGGATGAACTGACCAGCCAGGTCGTGGCGCTCTTCGCCGCGATCAACCGCCGCTACGCCCAGGAGTCCGAGGCCGCCGCCGCCCCGCACGAACTCACCCCGCTGCAGGCCAAGGCGCTGCGCGCGGTCGAGGAGCCGATGGCGATGCGGCAACTGGCCGAGAAGCTGTGCGCGGAGCCGTCCAACGTCACCGCGATCGTCGACCGGCTGGAGGCCCGCGGCCTGGCCGAGCGCCGCCCCAGCCCGGGCGACCGCCGGGTCAAGCTGGTCGCCGCCACCGAGGCCGGTCTGAGCGTGATAGCCAACCTGCGGGCCGCCACCCCGTTCGCCTCGCACCCGCTGGAGCGGCTCGACCAGGAACAGCGGGAGACGCTGCGCGACCTGCTGCACATGATGCTCGGCGAGGAGTAGCCCAGCGCACGCACCCGGAAGAGCACGCGACCGGAACGCACGTGGCCGCCCACCCCTTCCCGGGGCGGGCGGCCACGCACGTCGACTCCGACCGGTCAGCCGGTCACGCTGGCCGCACCCGTCTCCAGGTGGCCGGTGAACCGCTGCGAGAACGTCGCGTCGTTGCCGGCGGTCACCGTGAAGTCGTACCAACCGCCGTTGTACGCGACCGCGTTGAAGTAGTCGCTGACGCTCTGTCCGGCGGCCACGGTGTAGGTCCAGGGGCCGTCGGTCCGGTAGTTGTTCGACTTGATGGTGAAGGTCACCGGGTTGCTCCCGTTGTTGGCGAGCTTGAACCAGATGGCCGGCTTGCCGGTGTCCGGGGCGTTCGAGTACGAGGAGGTGACCACCAGGTTCTTGCCCGCCTTGGTGGCGTCGCCCTGGAAGCGGCGCAGGAAGCGGTTGGGGCCGATGATGGTCAGGTCGTAGGCGCCGTTGCCGGCGCCGGAGCCGACGTTGAAGTAGTCGCTGGTGCTCTGGCCCGGGTCGATCGTGTACTGCCAGGGGCCGCCGGTGCGGTGGGCATTGGCGTAGGCCGCGAAGTGGGTGGTCGCGGTGCCCAGGTTGTCCATCTTCAGCCAGACCTTCATCACCGAGGCGCTGTCCAGCTCCAGGTGGTCGAGGTTGGCGCCCGGCTGGTAGGGCAGCGCGCGGGCCGGGCGGCTGCCGGACTCCTGGACGGGCAGCGCGTTGGTGGTCGGCGAGGGGTTGCCGAGCGGACCGCAGGTGGCCAGGCCGATGGTCTGCGAGGTGTCCGGCAGGGTCGGCAGGCCGTAGACCGGGTTGGCGAAGTCGAAGATGCCGGTCAGGTCGCCCGCGACCCGCCGGCGCCAGTCGCTGATGTTGGTGCACTGGGCCGGGGTGCCCAGGGCAGCCGTCCAGACCTCCAGGAAGCGCAGCACCGAGGTGTGGTCGAAGACCTGGGAGTTGACCCAACCGCCGCGGCTCCACGGGGAGATGGCGAGCAGCGGGACCCGGAAGCCCATGCCGATGTTGGTGGAGCTGTAGAACTCCCCGGCGGTGCCGGCGGGGGCGACCGGCGGCGGCACGTGGTCGAAGAAGCCGTCGTTCTCGTCGTAGTTGATCAGCAGCACGGTGGAGTCGAACACGTTGGGGTCCGCGTTCAGCGCGTTGATCACCATGTGCACGAAGTGCGCGCCGTCCTCCGGGGTGGCGTAGGGGTGCTCGGAGGACTGCTGGTCGGCCACCACCCAGGAGACCTGCGGCAGGGTGCCGGCCAGCACGTCGGCCTGGATGGCGGCGGCGATGTCGTCGGGGGTGCGGCCGGTGACGCTCGGCACCGAGCCCATGCCCTTGACGGCCAGGTCGCTGCCGGCCGGGGCGCCCGCGAACTGGCTGAAGTAGGCGAGCGCGTTGTCGCCGAAGTTGTCGCTCGCGTTCTGGTAGACCTTCCAGCTGACGCCGGCGTTCTCCAGCGCCTCGGCGTAGGTCTGCCAGCCCAGGCCGGACTCGTCGCCGCCGTCGTAGGCCGGGCCGCCCGCGGTGCCGTTCGGGTCGATCATGCCGGACCAGTGGTAGGTGCGGTTGGGGCCTGTCGCGCTCAGCACCGAGCAGTGGTAGGCGTCGCAGACCGTCCAGTTGTCGGCCAGCGCGTAGTGGAAGGGGATGTCCGAGCGCTGCAGGTAGCCCATGGTGCGCACGGTGCCCTTGGCGGCGACCCAGGAGTCCATCTTGCCGCCGTTCCAGGCCTTGTGCTGGTCGGACCAGGCGTGCGAGAGGTCGCCGTTGCACTGCGCGGTGGTCTCCGGGCTGGAGCCGGCACCGGTGGCGGTGGGGTTGAACGCCCAGGGGTACTGGCGGGCGGTGCTGCTGTTGGGCTGGTTGAAGACGCTGTAGCCGCCGGCGATCTGGATCGCGCTGCGGTCGGCGAAGCCGCGCACGCCCTGCAGGGTGCCGAAGTAGTGGTCGAAGCTGCGGTTCTCCTGCATCAGGATCACCACGTGCTGGACGTCGGTGATGGTGCCCGTGGTGGTGAGCGTCGTGCCGGACGCGGCGGCCGCGGTCGGCGCACCGGCCGTCCCGGCCACCGCCACGCCCGCGGCCGCACCCGCGGTGGCGGCCATGAACGTCCTACGACTCAGCTCTGTCATCCGGATCGCCAAACCCTTCGGTGTCGCCGCCCTGGGCGGCTGCCGGCGCTCCGGCGGCTGCCGGGCGCCCGAGGCCCTGTCCGCACGCTGCGTCAGTCCGCACACTGGGTTGTTCATACAACGTGGGCCGCGCACATCGTGGCCCAGCCGCGCGGCAGGCACCAGGGGGTTGCACCGACCCTTGCCTGACTGTTCGTTCGCAGGTCAGCGAGCGTCCGGTGGGTGAACTGAGCACCGCATCCGGCTGACCTGCGGATCGCACCCGAAGGGTCGTCAGTCACGCACCTCGACCCCGAGCGCCCGGGCGAACTGCGGGGCCAGCTCGATCAACTGGGCGGCGGAGACCAGCGCACCGCGCAGCCCCTCGTGACCGTCCGGCAGCTCCAGCCGGGTGGCGCCGCGCAGGTCGGTGCCGGTCAGCGTGGCGCCGCCGAACCGGACCTCCTCCAACGCACTGCCGGGGAAGCTCACCCCGGTCAGCCTGGCCCCGCCGAAGTCCACGTCGTGCAGCCGGCAGTCCTCGAAGACCACGTCGCGCAGCACCGCGCCGCGCAGGTTGACCGCCTCCAACTTGCACCCGCGCACCGTCACCCGCCGCAGCTGGGCACCGTAGGCCGACACCCCGGCGAGCACCCCGTCCAGCACGCTGGCGTCCTGCCACTCGCTCTCCACCAGCTCGCAGGCGAGCAACCGGCAGCGCTCCAGCCAGACCTCGGTGAACCGGGCCTGCCGGAGCTTCAGCTCGGTGAGCGAGACGTCGGTGAAGGCGCACTCCAGGAAGAGCGCGCCGCCCGCCTGACCGTCGGCGAGCTCGAGCCCGTCGAAGTGCACGGTGTCATAGCGCTCGTCACGGCGCAGCGGCCCGGTGTGCGGGCGGAGCAGGTGGGCGTAGGGCTGGTCGGCGAGCGACACGGGCGACTTCCTCGGGTACCGGGACGGGAGCGGGGCCTGCCATCGTGGCAGGCGGCACCGACACACCCGACCGGACACGCCTGACCGGTACGCCTAGCCGTGCGAGGCGTGCGCGACGTGCGGGCTCCCCGGGCGGGCGTGGGCGTGCAGCCAGACGCCGAGGGCCACCGCGGCGGCGGCCACCAGTCCGGCGGCCAGGACGCCCGACTCGCCGAAGGCGGTGCAGGCCAGCACGGCCGCGGCGGCCGTCGGCAGCACCCACTGGGCGGCGCCGGTCTTGCCGTGCCGGGAGTGCAGCAGCCAGACGGTGAACAGGTAGAGCGCGCCCGGCACGGTGACGGCGGCGCTCGCGGCCGCGCCGGAGATGTGCGCCTGGCCGACCGCGTGCTCGACCGCGACCTCCAGGCCGGCGCCGATCGCGGCGGCCGATCCGAAGATCAGATAGTGGCCGTAACCCCAGAGGAAGGCCTGCCGGTTGGAGCGCAGGTGCTCGTGGATCGGCGCCGCGAAGTAGATCCACCAGGCCGAGAAGCAGAGCAGGAGGCCGCCGACGGCGATCGCGACCAGCTTGCCGAGCGCCTCGTGCTCGTCGACCCCGCTCTGCACCGCCACGGTGGCGGCCGAGACCGTCTCGCCGAGCACGATCAGCGTGAAGAGCCCGTACCGCTCGGCGATGTGGTGCGGGTGCCAGGTGCTCTGCACCCGCCGCTCGGCCACCGCCGGCACCGACAGCTCGGCGATCACCACCAGCGGCAGCACCCAGGGGATCACCGAGTTGGGCAGCAGCAGTACCAGCACCCAGCCGACCTGCACCAGCGTGATGCCACCCGCGTAGCTGCGGGCCATCGCCCGGGCCGGCCCGCTCTCCCCGCGGGCCGCCCGCAGCCACTGGGTGACCAGCGCCAGGCGCATCACCACGTAGCCGAGCACGCCGAGGGTGAAGTCGCGGTTCAGGAAGAGCCGGGGGATCCCGGCCGCCAGGATCAGCGCGCCGGTGATCTGCACCAGGGTGGTGATCCGGTACGGCACGTCGTCGCAGTCGTAGGCGGAGGCGAACCAGGTGAAGTTCATCCAGGCCCACCAGACCGCGAAGAAGGCCAGCAGGTAGCCGAAGAGCGCCACCCGCAGGTGCCCCTCGCCCAGGGCGGTGGCCAGTTGCTTGCCGGCCTGGGCGACCGCGACCACGAAGCAGAGGTCGAAGAAGAGTTCCAGCGAGGTCGCGACGCGGTGCGGCTCGTCCCGGCGGCGCGGCACCATCCGCCGCACCACGGGGTCGGCGGCCGGCTCGGCGGCTTGCGGTCCTGCGGTCATCGGCGCGGTTCTCCCTGGCTCTGCGGGCGTGGCGGGCCCGCCGGTTCGGCGTGTTGCGGCCCGATCGTCGCAGTCGGGAGTGGTCAGCGCACGCACCGCGACGGCATGCCTTGGCGAGGCGTCACCTGGGGCGCCCAACGGCCCGATCGACGACCTGCGGAGGGTCAAGGAGAGTTGACGCCGCAGTGCGCGAACCGGGTGACAGCGTCGGCTCCCACGCGCGCGCCTGGGGTGTCGCAGGGTGCGATCGCCCTGAATGTCCGGATAGATTCCCTCTCAGAGGCACGGCGAGGAAGGCGTCCTGCGGGCAACGCGGAAGGTCAAGGCCGGCGCGGCTCCGGAGGGGGAGGAAGCACCCCTGGTCCGGTACCGCACCGGCCTCGTGATCACCGCGCTGCCCGACAGCGCCGCTCTCCGCGTGCGCTACTTCTGCCAGCCCACCTTGGCGTAGTCGAAGTCCGCCAGCCCGGAGCCCCCGTAGTTGGCCAGCCCCTTGCGGTAGGCCCCCACCGACGGGCGCTGGTAGATCTCCAGGGTGTGGCCCAGCTCCCAGATCTTGGCGTCCGCCTCGTTGTAGAGCTTGGCGGCCGCGGTCGGGTCGAGGGTGGAGGCGGCCTGCTTGAGCAGGCTGTCGATCTCCGGGGTGCTCAGCTTGGAGTAGTTCTCGTAGACGTTGTCCCCGCTGGTCTGCTGGTAGAACGGGATCACCAGCGAGGGCGGGAAGGACCCGGTGTTGCGCCAGGTCGCCAGGTCGAACTTGCCGACGTTGATGTACTTCTCGTCGAGGTCGTTCTCCGGCACCTTGTCGACGTCCAGCTTCACGCCGACCTGGGCGAGCATGTTCTGCACCGCGGTGGTCATGTCGAGGCTCGCCTGCGAGGAGCCGTCGGAGACGACGAAGTGCAGCTCCAGCTGCTGGCCGTCCTTGGTCCGCGGCTTGCCGGCGCCCGCGTCCTGCCAGCCGGCCTCGGTGAGCAGTTGCTTCGCGGCGGCCTGGTCGAACTTCCCCCACTCACCGGAGTTGTCCTGGTAGCCGGCCTGGTTGGTCATGAAGATGTGGTTGCCCAGTTCGGGGAAGACCACCGGGACGCCCTGGCTCATCACCTTGATCAGCGCACTGCGGTCGATCGCCTTGCCGAGCGCCTGGCGCACCTTCTGGTCGGCCATCGCACCGTTCGAACCGAAGGAGATGTGCACCTCGTCCCACGGCCCCGAGGTGCGGATGTCCGCGTTCGGGTCGCCCTTCAACTGGGCGTAGGCGTTGGCGTTGCCCGCGCTGGCGACGTCGATCTCGTTGTTCAGGAAGGCCTGGGTGACCGCGGAGGCGGACAGCACCTGGTAGGTGAACTTGTCCAGCACCGGCTTCTGGCCCCACCAGGTCGGGTCCGGGACGACGGTGATGGTCTGCGCCGACTTGTCCTGCGAGCCCAGCTTGAAGGCGCCGCCGGTGATCGGGATCTTGTCGATCCAGCCCTTGTTGAAGTCGTCCGGGGTGGAGATGCCGGCCGCCGGCAGCAGCGGGTAGAAGAGGCTCTGCCAGTCGGCGAACGGCGTCGAGAAGGTGACCTTGACCTGGGTCGGGTCGTCGCCCTGCGACACGTCGCTGATCTGGTTGTAACCGGTGGGGTTGGCCGAGTTGTAGGCCGGGTTGGTGCCGTTGTCGGCCTGCCAGACCGCCTTGAAGTCCTGGTAGCCGAGCGGCTTGCCGTCCGACCAGTGCGCCTTCGGGTTGAGCTTGTAGAGCACCACCTGCGGCGAGGTGGAGACCACCTGGGCCGACTCCAGGTAGTCGGAGACCGGCTGGAAGACGCCCGTGGCGTCGATCCGGAAGAGCATCGGCTCGACCATCTTCATGATCTCGACCGAGTCGCCGTAGGTGCCGTCCACCTGGTACGGGTTCCACTGGTCGATCCACTGCTGCAGGTAGTTGCGGAACACGCCGCCCTGCTTGAGGTTGCTCACCGGCTGCGCGTTGATGTCCTCGGCGTTGAGTCTGGGCACCGCGCTCGGGGCCGCGGCGCCGGACTTCGAGGAGCTCGAACTGCAGCCGGTGACCGCCAGGGCGAGCGCGGTGGCGGCGACCAGCGAGCGGGTCGCCGCGGATCGCAGCAGCCCCGGGCCGGCCGGCTGCGGTGCTGCGAGCGTCGAGCGGGTGCGGCCGCGCCGCGCGGTGGCGTCCATGGAGGGTCCCTCCTGGGGAGACGGATCGGGTGGGATCGGTGGATCGGATCGGGTGGGATCGGGTGGGATCGGGTGGGATCGGGTGGGATCGGTGGCTCGGATCGGGTGGATCGGATCGACGTCGGATCGGTTTTCGGATCCTTGAACGTGGGCAGCCAAGTGGGCAGCCACTTGAACGCGGGCAGCCAACCCGCAGCGGGCCAGCCGAACGTAACAGCCGATCAGTTCGCCCACCAGATGCCGGTGTTCACTCCTGATCGAATCGACACAGGAGGCAACACCGCCGAAACACCCTGTCCGCAACCGACTGCAAGACTCTGACCTGCTGCTTCGCTCGCACCTTCGAAGCAGTGCCGCGCACGGTCTTGACCACCCGAACGGTCGGTCCCAGAATTCCGCTGCGCGAAGCTGCTCACAACACCCATCGAGCGAAGGCAATCAGTCATGACGAGCGGGAGTCCCCCCGGGCGTCGCGGCATCCGACCCATTCCGTGGAGTGGCTGATGCTGCGGTACCTGGCGAAGCGTTTCGCCTACTACGTGGTCCTCCTGGTGGTCTCGATCTTCCTCGCCTACTGGCTGGCCAGCGCCGCGCTCAACCCGCGGAGCTACTTCGAGAACAAGACCCCGCGCCCGTCCGCCGCCGCGGTGGACCGGCAGTTGACCGGGCTCGGCATCAACGACCACACCCCCGTGGTGATCCGGTTCGGCCACTGGGCCGACGGCCTGGCCCACGGCGACCTCGGCCGGACCATCCACGACACCTCGGTGAACGCCGACTTCGGCCGTCGACTGTGGGTCTCGCTGCGCCTGCTGGTGGTCGGCAGCCTGCTCGGCACGGTGCTCGGGGTGGCCGCCGGAGCCTGGGGCGCGGTGCGCCAGTACCGGTTCTCGGACCGGGCGTTGACCGTCTTCTCGTTCGTGGTGCTCTCCTCGCCGGTCTTCCTGATCGCGCTCTTCCTGAAGAACGGCGCGATCGCGCTCAACCAGTCCAGCGGCCACCAGTTGATCAACTTCACCGGCTACGAGACCCCCGGACTCACCGGCGGCCTCGGCGCCCACCTCGCCGACTGGGGCGTCCACCTGCTGCTGCCCACCATCTCGCTGGCCGTCGCCGGCGTGGCCACCTACAGCCGCTACCAGCGCAGCACCATGCTCGACGTGCTCGGCTCCGACTACCTGCGCACCGCCGAGGCCAAGGGACTGACCCGCCGCCAGGTGCTGCTCA
The DNA here is from genome assembly GCF_050325825.1 of Kitasatospora sp. LaBMicrA B282. Classification (NCBI taxonomy): domain Bacteria; kingdom Bacillati; phylum Actinomycetota; class Actinomycetes; order Kitasatosporales; family Streptomycetaceae; genus Kitasatospora; species Kitasatospora sp. LaBMicrA B282. The sequence goes on along the minus strand of NZ_JBNQTI010000060.1, from coordinate 7,818 downwards.
AACACGGGCTGCGCACCGCGGTGATCCCGATGTCGACCCTGTTCGCCTACAACATCCTGGGCATCTTCACCGGCGCCACCTTCACCGAGGTGATCTTCGGCTGGCACGGGATGGGCGAGTGGTTCATCAGCTCGATCTACGAGAACGACGTCAACGCGGTGGTCGCGGTCAACCTGTTCACCGCGGTGACCATCCTGGCCTCCGGGTTCCTGGCCGACACGCTGCACGCCGCCCTCGACCCGCGGGTGCGTGTGTGATGGGGGACGTGACCGTGACCACCGCCGTCGACGAGCAGCCGCCGGCCCCCGCCGCCGGGAGCACCGCCACCGCACCGGCCCCGACCAGCCGCGGCCGCCTGGTGCTGGCCAGGCTGCTCGGCGCCCCCGGCGCGCTGGTCGGCTTCGCCGTGGTGGTCCTGCTCTTCCTGCTGGCCTTCGTCGGCCCGCACCTGACGCACTGGCACTACACCGACATCGACTACTCGGCGCTGCGCGAACCCCCGTCCGGCACGCACTGGTTCGGCACCGGCAGCCTCGGCCAGGACGTCTACGCGCAGACCCTGCGCGGCCTGCAGAAGTCGCTGATCATCGGCCTGCTGGTGGCGCTGCTCTCCACCGTGGCGGCCGGCCTGGTCGGCGCCTGCGCCGGGTACTTCGGCGGCTGGACCGACCGGCTGCTGATGTTCTTCGTCGACCTGATGCTGGTCTTCCCCAGCTTCCTGATCATCGCGATCATCTCGCCCCGGCTGCAGAGCGGCGGCTGGATCGTCTTCGTCGTGCTGCTGGCCGCGTTCAACTGGATGATCACCGCCCGGGTGGTGCGCTCGATGACCATCTCGCTCAAGGAGCGCGAGTTCGTCCGGGCCGCGCAGTTCATGGGCGTGCGGCCGCTGCGGATCATCTGGCGGCACATCCTGCCGAACGCCGCCTCCTACCTGATCGTGGACGCCACCATCGCGGTCGGTTCGGCCGTGATGAGCGAGACCGCCCTCTCCTACTTCGGCTTCGGCGTGAAGGCGCCGGACGTCTCGCTCGGCACCCTGATCGCCGACGGCACCGACGCGGCGCCGAGCTACCCGTGGATGTTCTACTTCGCCGCCGGGCTGCTGGTGCTCTTCGTGCTCGCGGTGAACCTGATCGGGGACGGGCTGCGCGACGCGCTCGACCCCACCGCGGAGGCCGGGCGGGTGCGGCGGACCCGACGGAAACGCCCCGGCACGACCGCACGCACCGCCCCGGCCGGCACCTCCCCCGGCAGCACCTCCCCGGAAGGCCGGACCCGATGACCACCACCGCCACCGCCACCCCGCTGCTCGCCGTCCGCGACCTGCGGGTGGAGTTCGCCGGCGCCCGCAGGCGCCCCGCCACCACCGCGGTGCGCGGCGTCGACCTCACCCTGGAACGCGGCGAGACCCTGGGGATCGTCGGCGAGTCCGGCTCCGGGAAGTCGGTCACGGCGCTCTCCATCCTCGGCCTGCTGCCCGGCACCGCCACCGTGGACGGCTCGGTCGAGCTGGAGGGGCAGGAGCTGATCGGGCTGCCCGGCCGCGAGTTGGCGAAGATCCGCGGCCGCCGGATCGCCATGGTCTTCCAGGACCCGCTCTCCGCCTTCACCCCCGTCTACCGGATCGGCGAGCAGATCGCCGAGGCCGTCCGGATCCACCAGGACGTCGACCGGGCCGCCGCCCGCCGCCGCGCCGGCGACCTGCTCGAACTGGTCGGCATCCCGGACCCGGGACGGGCCCTGGACGCCTTCCCGCACGAGTTCTCCGGCGGCATGCGCCAGCGCGCGATGATCGCCATGGCCGTCGCCAACGACCCCGACGTCCTGCTCGCCGACGAACCCACCACCGCCCTCGACGTCACCATCCAGGCCCAGGTGCTCGACGTGCTGCGCACCGCCCAGCGCGAGACCGGCGCCGCCCTGGTGCTGGTCAGCCACGACCTGGGCGTGATCGCGCAGATGGCCGACCGGGTGGCGGTGATGTACGCGGGCCGGGTGGTGGAGACCGCGACCGTGGACGACCTCTTCGCCGCACCGCACCACCCCTACACCCTGGGCCTGATCGGCGCGGTGCCCCGGCTGGACCGCGCCGGCGGCCCGCTGATCCCGATCCCCGGCAACCCGCCGGCGCTGAACGCGCTCCCGCCGGGCTGCCCGTTCGCCCCGCGCTGCCCGCTGGCCACCGACGAGTGCCGGGTGACCGAGCCCGGGCTGACCCTGGTCGGGGACCACGCGGCCGCCTGCCTGCGCGCCGCGGAACTGGCGGTGAACCGGCCGGCGCCGTCCGCCGTCTACCCCGTCCCCTCCCTCCCCGCGCCGTCCGCCGTCGCCGCGCGCGCCGACCTCGCCCCCGTCCTCACCGTCACCGAGCTGCGCAGGACCTTCCCGGTCCTCAAGGGCAGCGTCTTCAAGCGCAAGGTCGGCGAGGTGTACGCGGTCGACGGCGTCTCGCTCGACATCCGGCGCGGCGAGACCCTGGGCCTGGTCGGCGAGTCCGGCTCGGGCAAGTCGACCACGCTCTTCGAGATCCTGGGGCTGGGCAGGCCCGAGGGCGGGCGGATCGACCTGCTCGGCCAGGACACCGCCACCCTGGGCCGGGCCGAGGCGCACCGCCTGCGCGGGCAGCTGCAGATCGTCTTCCAGGACCCGATGGCCTCCCTCGACCCCCGGATGCCGATCGGCGACATCATCGCCGAGCCCCTGCACGCCCTCGGCCGCGCCGACCGCGCCACCGTCGCCGCCCGGGTGCCGGCGCTCCTCGCCCAGGTGGGCCTCGACCCCGCCCACGCCGCCCGCTACCCGCACGAGTTCTCCGGCGGCCAGCGCCAACGCATCTCCATCGCGCGCGCCCTGGCGGTCTCGCCGGAGCTGCTGGTGCTGGACGAGCCGGTCTCCGCCCTGGACGTCTCCATCCAGGCCGGCATCCTCAACCTGCTCCAGGAGCTCAAGGCCTCGCTCGGCCTGGCCTACCTCTTCGTCTCCCACGACCTCTCGGTGATCCGCCACCTCGCCGACCGGGTCAGCGTGATGTACCTCGGCCGGACCGTCGAACACGGCACGGCGGCCGCCGTCTTCGACTCCCCCCGCCACCCCTACACCCGGGCGCTGCTGTCGGCGGTCCCGCTCCCCGACCCGGTGGCCGAGCGCTCCCGCGAACGCCTGTTGCTGGCCGGCGACCCCCCGTCGCCCACCGAGCGCCACGCCGGCTGCCCGTTCCGCACCCGCTGCCCGGTCTACGCGGGGCTGGCCGCGGAGCGGCGGGGGCGGTGCGAGAACGAGGCGCCGGGGCTCACCCCGGCGGCGGCCGGCGTGGACCACGCCGCGGCGTGCCACTACCCGACCGAGCGGCCGGGCTGACGCCGGAGCGCCCCTGACGGGCCGACAGCACCGCCTGATCAGCGGGCGTGTCCGAGTGGAAACTCCTTTTGATCACGTGAGACAAATTTCTCTATGCACACGACCAGTCACAGAGAGAAACTGTCCGACCCGAGCAAGCGGACCGCGTTCGTGCTCGGGGGTGGCGGCGGGCGGTTCGGTGGCGGCGAGGTCGGGATGCTGCGGGCGCTGTTCGAGGCGGAGGTGCGGCCGGACCTGATCGTCGGCGCCTCGGTGGGGGCGGTGCACGGAGCGGTGCTGGCGGCGGATCCCACGCTCGGCGCCTGCGTGTCGCTGGGTCAGCTCTGGGTGGATTTCGCGCGCGAGCAGGCCCGGCACCCGCGGCGGCCGGGACGACCCGGCGCCGGCGGGGAGCTGCGCGAGCTGCTGCTGCGCCAGTTCGGGGCGGAGACCCGGATCGAGGACCTGGCGGTGCCGTTCGAGTGCGTGGCCGGCTCCTTCGAGCCGTCCACCACGCGGTACTTCGGCTCCGGGCCCCTGGTGCCGGCCCTGCTCGCCTGCTGCGCGGCGCCGGGGTGGTGGCCGCCGGTGACGACCGGCGGGGAGCACCGCACGGACGACGGGCCGCCGGTGCAGCGGGCGGTCGAGCTGGGTGCGGACACCGTCTACCTGCTGCACGTCGGGCAGGCCGAGCCACCGCGGCCGGCACCCACCACGCCGTGGGAGGCGGCCTCCGTCGCGTTCGAGCTCGCCCGGTACAAGAGCCTGGCGGCGGCCGTCGCGCAGCTCCCGGACGGGGTGACGGTGCACCTGCTGCCCACCGGCGAGGCGGCCGACGGGGTGCCGGACGGCGGGGCGGAGCCGCTGCGGCAGCGGATCGCCGCCGCGCACCTGGCCGGCCGGGCCCACCTGGCCGCCCTGGACCGCGGAGCGGGCCCGGGCCGGGTCGTGCCCACCGCGACGGACCGGACCAAGCCGTGAACTACTCCGACTACCTCATCCTGTTCGGCTCGCTGGTCCTGGTGACCGTCGTCCTGCTCGGGCTCAACCGCTTCTTCCCGCACACCACCCGGCTGCCGCAGAACGACGTGGCCGGCTTCATCTTCGCCGTGGTCGGCGTGATCTACGCCGTGCTGCTCGCCTTCGTGGTGATCGCGGTCTGGGAGAACACCGACGCCGCGAAGGCCACCACCTTCCGCGAGGCGGACGCGCTCGCCGGGGTGTACTGGATGTCCCGTCAGATGCCGCTGCCGATGGGCGCCCACCTGGAGGACGACACCCTCAAGTACGCGCACGCCGTGATGGACGACGAGTGGGGCCTGATGAGGCACCACCAGAGCGACCCGCACGCCACCCAGCTGATGTACGACATGCGCGACACCACGATGGGGTTCCAACCGAGCAACGCGCGCGAGCAGGTGCTGTACGACCACGCGGTGACCGGTGTGGAGCAGCTGGCCAGTGAGCGGCGCTCCCGGCTGAACGAGATCGAGGACCTGGTCCCGCCCTTGCTCTGGATCGCACTGATCCTCGGCGCGGTGCTGACCGTGGGGTTCTCCTTCCTCTTCGGCCTCTCCAACACCTGGGCGCACCTGGCGATGGTGCTCACCCTCACGGTGCTGGTCTCGATCTCGCTGATCGCGGTGAAGGAGATGGACTACCCGTTCAGCGGGGTCAACGAGGTCAAGCCGACCTCCTTCGAGGTGTTCCTCTCCCGGCTGCCGCCCGAGCGCACCGCCTGACCGCCGGGTCCGGGGCGATCGCCGCGCCCCACCGCCGCGCAGCCCACTGCCGCGCAGCCCACCGGCGCTCACCCGGACGCCCGCTCCGGCGGGCAGCCGCGCCGGCTCCCGCCTAGCGTGCCTGGCAGGGAGCCGGGCGAGGTGCGCGGCAGCCGTCCGTCCCCACCCGTGGAGGTCGCCCGGTGGCCGTGTCCGAGCAGCAGGCCGATCCGCCCGAGGAGCCCGCGGCTTCCGCGTCCTGGGCCGCGGAGTCGGCACCCCCACCCCCCTGGGCCGAGCCCGCGATGCCGCCGATCGGTGTGGGCCGGCGGGCGGCCACGACCGGGGTGCTGGCGGTGCTCGCGCTGGCCCTGGCGATCGTCTCGGGCAGCCGGGTGCTGCGTGACCTGGACGCCGCCCTGCTCCCCTACACCCTGGCCACGCTCGGCCTGGCCTTCGGCCTCGGGCACCGGTTGACCGTCTGGGCGGACTCGCGCCGCGGGCGCCGGCTGCTCCGGGGCGCCGCCCGCGGGCCGCGTCGGCCGTTGCGGCTGCTGCTCGGCCGGCTGGGGTTCCGACCGCTCCGGGCCGCGCCGTCCCGGGCCGACTGGCTGGCCCACCAGCTGGTCGTCTGGGGTTGCCTGCTGGCCGTGGTGCTCGCCCTGCCGCTGGTCTGGGGGTGGGTGACCTGGACGGCGCCGGCCGACCCGGGCGCCGGCGGGTACGAGCTACGGCTCTGGGGAGAGCGGCTGGTCGGCTTCGACCCGGACGGGGTGCTCGGCTGGTGGCTGCTGCACGGGCTGGACCTCGCGGCGCTGCTGGTGCTCGTGGGCGTCGCGGTGCTGCTGCGGCCCTCGGCCCGGCGGCGCCCGACGCCGCCCGGTGGCCGGGGCGGGTCCCGGCGGCCGGTGCTGCTGGTGCTGCTGGCCGTCGCGGTGACCGGGCTGCTGCTGACCTTCTCCGCGCTGGCGCTGCACGGTGCGGGGTACCAGTTCCTGGCGGTGCTGCACCTGGCGGCGGTGGTCTTCGCGCTCTTCCACCTGGTGCTGTACCTGCCGTTCGGGGCGAGTGGACGGCAGGCCCGTGCGGCGGCCGGGACGGGCCCAGTCGAAGCGGGCCCGGTCGAAGCAGCCTCGGCGAGCGAGGAGTGGCAGCCATGACCGGCCAGGAACCGATCGGGCCGGAAGCAGCAGGCGGCGCGGCGAGCGCGGCGCCCGGCCAGGGGCCGCGGGCCGGGCGGCGGGACTGCCTGCGCCTGGCGGCCGCGCTCTCCGGCGGGCTGGCGGTCGGCTCGACGCTGGTCGCCGCCGGACTGCTGCCGCGGCACGGCGACGCCGGGGCCGACCCGGTGAAGGTGGTCGACGAACTCGCCCCCGGCGAGAGCGTCACCTTCGACTACCCCACCGCGCAGGACCGTGCGATCGGGCTGCGGCTCGCCGACGACTCGCTGGTCGGCTACTCCGCGGTCTGCACCCACCTGGGCTGCGGACTGCTCTGGCGCCCCGACCGCGGGGTCGCCGGCGAGCTGGTCTGCCCGTGCCACCAGGGCGCCTTCGACGTCCGGACCGGCGAGGTGACGGCCGGTCCGCCGCCGCGCGGGCTGCCCAAGGTGGTGCTGGTGGAGGACCCGGCGGGGGCGGTGTGGGCGATCGGCACCGCGCGGCCGGGCGAGAGCGAGGAGCACGGGGTCTGCCGCGAACTGCGGGCCCGCAACGGCGGGCTGGCCCGGGACGCGGGCTGCGACGGTCCGACGGCCGACCCCAGCACCCCGGCCGACGGGAGCACCACACCGCCGGCCGGGCCCGGCAGCTCGCCCACCGGGGCCACCGGGTCGCCCGACGCTCCCTCCGAGTCACCTGACGCACCCACCGACGCACCCACCGCACCTCCGCTGGAGCAGGCGTGACGGACGATCGGTTCACCCCGGACCCGCCGACCCCCGACCCGGCCACCGAGTCAGCCCCCGTCCCGGCCACCGACCCGGCGCCCGGCCGGGCCGCGCCGGGTGCCCTGGGCCTGGGGGTCGCGCTGGCCCTGACGGTCGGCCAGCTGTGGGCGCTCTCGGTGGCCGCCAACGCCTGGCTCGCCGGGGACGGGGAGACCGCCTGGTGGACCGCGGCCTTCTCGGCGGTCTGCTTCCTGCTGGTGCTCGCGCTCTGGCGGTTCGCGACGCGACCGGACTGCTGACGGCACGGGCGGGTGACGCGGCCGTGACGCACACCGACCGGGGCGACCGGGCCGGACCGGCGATCGCCCCCGGCACCCGGCGCCGGACCGACCGGACCTGGTGGCGCTGGGCCCCGGCGGTGCTGCTGGCCGGGGCGATCGGGCAACTCTGGTCGATCACCGTCGTCCGGCTGGACCGGGCCGGCTTCACGGTCGCCGACCCCGCGGCGTACTGGGCGGTCGCGGCTCCCGGGCTGACCGGTACCGTCGCCGGGCTGCTGGCCGCCCTCGTCCCGGCCGCGCGCCCGGGCCGCCGGGTGGCGCTCGTGCTGGCGCTGTCGGCCGGGCCGCTGCTCTGGCTCGGCTTCGCGCTGCGCGACCCGACGACCCCGTTCCCGGTGCTGCTGCTGATCGCCGCGCTCGGCGGGCCGGCGGGGGCGGTGCTGCCGGCGGTGCTGGGCGGTCGGGCGGTCGCCGCCGGCTCGCTCCACCGGCTCGCGGCGGTCGGCTGCCTCGGGGTCGCCCTGGTGCAGGGGGCGACCCCGCTGGTGGTGGCCGCCGGGGTGCTCGGCCCGGTGGCGGGCGGGCCCCG
>NZ_JBNQTI010000059.1:0-45606 GCF_050325825.1 Kitasatospora sp. LaBMicrA B282 | reverse complement strand
CCAGCCGGCCGAGCTGCCGGCGGTGGAGGCGTCCCGGCCGGCGGCAGCCGCCGAGCCGGCGGGTGCCCCGGTGGCGGCGACCGCCCCCGTGGCGGCCGGGCAGCCGACGGCGATGGGCGAGCTGTCCGCCGCCGACCGGGAGATCCTCGGCAGCGGCGGGGCGACCGCACTGGGCAGCCGCGGCAGCGACCGGCACTGAGCCACCGGCCGCCGCCCGGGTGCGGCGGCCCGGTCAGTCGGCCGGCAGGATCCGGCGCAGCCCGGGGACGCCGGTGCCGCGCTTGCGCCACTCGCGCGGGTAGCCCACCGAGACCTCCTGGAACCGGACGCCGTCGTGCCAGGTGGTCCGCGGGATGTGCAGGTGGCCGTAGACCATGGCGGCGGTGCGGTACCGCAGGTGCCAGTCGGCGGTCGCGGTGGTGCCGCACCAGAGCGCGAACTCGGGGAAGTACAGGACGTCCATGGGCGAGCGCACCAGCGGGTAGTGGTTGACCCAGAGCAGCGGGACCGCGGGGTCCAGCTCGGCCAGCCGGTGCTCGGTGGCGGCGACCCGGGCCCGGCACCAGGCCTCCCGGCTCGGGTAGGGGTCGGGGTGCAGCAGGTACTCGTCGGTGCAGACCACCCCGCTCTCGTGGGCCCGGGCCAGCGCCTCCTGCTGGGTGGTGGTCCCGGCCGGGCGGAAGGTGTAGTCGTAGAGCAGGAAGAGCGGGACGATCCGCACCGGGCCGCCCGCGCCTTCCCAGAGCGGGTACGGGTCCTCGGGGGTGATCACGCCCAGGCCGCGGCAGAGCTCGACCAGGTGCTCGTAGCGGGCCACGCCGCGCAGCTGCGAGGGGTCGTCCTTGTGGGTCCACAGCTCGTGGTTGCCCGGGACCCAGACCACCTTGGCGAAGCGTTCGGCGAGCAGCCCGAGGGCCCAGGCGATGTCGTCGACGAACTCGCCGACGTCGCCGGCGACGAGCAGCCAGTCGTCGGGGGAGTCCGGGTGCAGGCTCTCGACCAGGGCCCGGTTCTCGGCGTAGCTGATGTGCAGGTCGCTGATGGCGAGCAGGGAACCGCCTCGCCCAGCAAGGGTGTTCGGCACTGCGTGCCTCCTCGGCTGGCCAACTGATCAGCAGATCGTATCCATCGCCCGGGAACGGTCCAGGGCCGCGAGGTGTCCCCGGGGCGGCCCGGGCAAAGGCTGGTGATGTTGCTAGACCCTGGTGAGCAGCACCGATATGACGATAGATCAGGTCGAGGGGGGTGCGAGGGCGGGTGGCGCGCTGGAGCGGGGTGGACGCGTGTCGCTCGGGAATCGGGTGAGCGCTCGCCCGGACGGCGTATACACCTTCACTCCTTCGGGTGGGGCTTTCGCCCGCGAGTGTGTCGAGCGCCACACGGGCACAGTAAAGCTCTCATCAAATAGTTTGTGATACCGTTCACGAGGACCAAGGGATGAGCCGAAGCACCTCCTATGGCACGCTTCATGGCTGACCGAGTCAGCCCTTCGGTCGCTGAGCACACGCACCCTCCGTGCTCATCCCTGCCACACGTCCACGTCCCCCGACATGCCGCCGGAGTAGCCGACATGCCGTCCCACGACGCCCGGATCATCCGCGGCGCCGCAATTCCCACTGCGGTCGCCGGCGTTGCAGCCATTGCGACCTCGGCCGCACTTGCGGGGGGCAAGGGGGCGATCGGCGCTCTGTTCGCGGCGCTGCTGGTGATCGCCTTCTTCGGCTTCGGCCAGTACGCGCTCGACCGGCTGACCAGGAACAACCCGCAGATGATGATGGCTGCCGGGCTGGTGGTCTACACGACCCAGATCCTGCTGGTCGGCATCGTTCTCGCGGTGTTCAAGAACACGACGCTCTTCGACACCAAGGTCTTCGCCTTCACGTTGCTCGGCTGCGTGTTCGTCTGGACCGGGTTCCAGGTGCGTGCCGCACTGAAGGCGAAGACGTTCTACGTGGAGCCGGAGAAGTCCGAACCGGCCGACGACAAGCCTGACGAACGGACGAAACCAGGGCGTCAATCGTGACCTGCCCTGGCTGTCCCCCTGGCGAGGGGGGCGGTGTTTATGCGGTCCTGACAGGCTGCTATCGTCCGTCGCAACAACGGAGTACGGGAAGCGGCCTGGTCCACCGGAGCAGTGCGGGAGCACAGCACGGACGGATCGCCCCCCGGACCCGCCCAGCCTTGAAGATCCCGCGCCGGCAGCTCGCGCCGGCGCGCCGGGTCCACGAGATACCCAAACTGTTCCAGTGCCGCTCCGTGGCCGCTAAGCCACGCCGACACACCGAGGTTGCCGTAACCATGCGTCACGACGAAGGAGTCCGTGGTGAGTGCTGACCAGCACGTCACGCAGCAGCTTGCCTCCGGGGGCTGCCACTTGTTCTCGGGCTGCGGCTTCCCGGCCCCCGGCCTGGGCGAGTTCCAGTTCCACCCGCTGTTCACCGTCGGCGGCGTCGGCTTCAACAAGCCCATGCTGCTCTCGCTGGTCTGCGCGGTCCTGGTGATCGGCTTCTTCTGGGCCGCCTTCGCCAAGCCCAAGGTGCTGCCGGGCAAGCTGCAGCTGGTCGGTGAGGTCGGTTACGACTTCGTCAAGCGGGCGATCGTCTTCGAGAACATCGGTAAAAAGGGCGAGAAGTACGTCCCGATGATGGTCTCGCTGTTCTTCTTCGTCTGGCTGATGAACATCATGTCGGTCATCCCGTTCGCCCAGTACCCGGCGACGGCGACGATCGGCTTCCCGGCCGGCCTGGCGCTCGTCTGCTGGGTCACCTACATGAGCCTGACCTTCAAGAAGCACGGCTTCGTCGGCGGTCTGAAGAACCTCTGCTGGCCGTCGGGTGTCCCGGGCTGGGTCATGTTCATCCTGGTGCCGATCGAGTTCTTCTCGAACATCTTCGTGCGGCCGTTCACGCTCGCCGTCCGTGCCTTCGCCAACATGTTCGCCGGCCACCTGCTGATCGTGATGTTCTCCATCGCGTCCTGGTACCTGCTGAGCCCGACCATCGGCGCGCTGTACGGCACCACCTCCTTCGTGGTGACCCTCGGTCTGACCGCCTTCGAGCTCCTGGTGCAGTTCCTGCAGGCCTACATCTTCGTGACGCTGGCCAGCAGCTACATCGCCGGTGCCCTGGAAGAGGCGCACTGACCCCCGCAGCCACCCGCTGCGCCCCTGACACCCCTGAATCTCCCGGTGGCCAACCACCACCGGTTCTACACCCCGCAAAGGACAGCTGAAATGAGCGCTCTCGCTGCTGGCGTCACCGGTTCCGTCGCTTCGATCGGTTACGGCCTCGCCGCGATCGGCCCCGGCATCGGCGTTGGTCTGATCTTCGGCAACGGCGTGCAGGCCATGGCCCGCCAGCCCGAGGCCACCAACCTCATCCGCTCCAACATGTTCATCGGCTTCGCGCTGACCGAGGCGCTCGCGCTCATCGGCATCGTCATGCCGTTCGTGTTCGGCAAGTAACCTGCCGTAGTTTCACCGGACGGAAGGTCCAGATATGCAGCACTTGGCGATGACCCTGGCGTCGGAGGACTTCAACCCTCTGGTGCCCAAGGCACCTGAGCTCGTCATCGGCCTGATCTGCTTCTTCGTCGTCTTCGGTCTGCTCGGCATGAAGCTCCTCCCCAGCATCGAGAAGGTGCTGTCGGAGCGCCGGGACCAGATCGAGGGCGGCATGGAGCGGGCGGGGGCCGCGCAGGCCGAGGCCCAGGCCCTGCTCGAGCAGTACCGCGCCGAGCTCGCCGAGGCGCGTCACGAGGCCGCTCGGATCGTCGAGAAGTCCCGTGAGCAGGGCGCTGCCCTGATCGGCGAGATGCGCGAGGAGGGCCAGCGTCAGCGCGAGGCCATCGTCGCCGCCGGCCACGCCCAGATCGAGGCCGACAAGAAGCAGGCGACCACGGCCCTGCGCCAGGACGTCGGTTCGCTCGCCACGGAGCTGGCCTCCCGCATCGTGGGCGAGTCCCTGCAGGAGCACGCTCGGCAGAGCGGCGTGATCGACCGCTTCCTGGACGACCTGGAGGCCAAGGCCGCCGCTAGCCCGGCGGTCGCCAAGTGATCGGCGCCAGCCGCGAGGCACTGGCCGCCGGTCGCGAGAACCTCGACAGCCTGACCGACAACACTTCGGTGGACGCGGCCAAGCTCGCCGAGGAGCTCAGCGCCATCACCGCGCTGCTCGACCGCGAGGTCTCGCTGCGCCGGGTCCTGACCGACCCCTCGCGGTCCGGTCAGGACAAGGCGCAGTTCGCCGCATCGCTGCTGAGCGGTCAGGTCGCCGGTGAAACGGTCGACCTGGTCTCCGGCCTGGTCCGTTCCCGCTGGTCCGGTGCGCGCGACCTGGTCGACGCCACCGAGCAGCTGGCCGCCTACGCCGAGGTCATCGCCGCGGAGAAGGCGGGCAAGCTGGACGACCTGGAGGACGAGCTCTTCCGGTTCGGCCGGGTGGTGAGCGGTTCGCACGAGCTGCGCGCCGCGCTGACCGAGCCCAAGGCCACCACCGCCGCCAAGGCGTCGCTGGTCGGGAGCCTGCTCGGCGGCAAGGCCCTGCCGGGCACCGTCCGTCTGGTCACCTCGCTCGTCACCAACCCGCGTGGTCGTAGCCTGGAGCAGGGCCTGGAGTCCTACGCCAAGCTCGCCGCCGACCGCCGCGACCGGGTGGTGGCCCTGGTCACCACCGCCGTGCCGCTGAGCGACGGCCAGAAGCAGCGTCTGTCCGGCGCCCTGGCCAAGCTGTACGGGCGCAAGGTGCTCCTGAACATCGACGTCGACCACCGGGTCGTCGGCGGTGTCCGGGTGCAGATCGGTGACGAGATCATCGACGGCACCGTGTCGAGCCGCCTCGACGGCGCTCGCCAGGCCCTCGAAGGCTGAGCCACCCGCACAGCACATCCGACCCTCGGTCGGGCGCCGGTCCCACTCCACGGGGCAGCCGGCACATACGTACGGCCGGTCCACAGCACCGGCCGAGGATCGAATACTTGCGGCCCTCCTTGGGCGGGCCGAGGATCGCAACCTAGGAGAGCAGGGAAGCCTGATGGCGGAGCTTACGATCCGGCCGGAGGAGATCCGGTCCGCGCTGGCCGACTTCGTCCAGTCGTACCAGCCGGACGCCGCCTCGCGTGAAGAGGTCGGCACGGTCACCGAGGCCATGGACGGTATTGCCAAGGTCGAGGGACTGCCCTCGGTCATGGCCAACGAGCTGCTGAAGTTCGAGGACGGCACCCTCGGCCTCGCGCTGAACCTCGACACCCGCGAGATCGGTGTCGTCGTCCTCGGTGAGTTCGGCGGCATCGAGGAGGGTCAGACGGTGCGCCGCACCGGCGAGGTCCTCTCGGTTCCGGTCGGCGAGGGCTACCTCGGCCGCGTCGTGGACCCGCTGGGCAACCCGATCGACGGCCTGGGCGACATCACCGCCGAGGGTCGCCGCGCCCTGGAGCTGCAGGCCCCCGGCGTCATGGTCCGCAAGTCGGTGCACGAGCCGATGCAGACCGGCATCAAGGCCATCGACGCGATGACCCCGATCGGCCGTGGCCAGCGTCAGCTGATCATCGGCGACCGCCAGACCGGCAAGACCGCGGTGGCGATCGACACGATCATCAACCAGAAGGACAACTGGCGCTCCGGCGACCCGAAGAAGCAGGTCCGCTGCATCTACGTCGCCGTCGGCCAGAAGGGCTCCACCATCGCCGCAGTCCGCGGCGCCCTGGAGGAGGCCGGCGCCCTGGAGTACACCACCATCGTGGCTGCTCCCGCCTCCGACCCGGCCGGCTTCAAGTACCTCGCCCCGTACACCGGCTCGGCCATCGGCCAGCACTGGATGTACGACGGCAAGCACGTCCTGATCATCTTCGACGACCTGTCGAAGCAGGCCGAGGCCTACCGCTCCGTCTCCCTGCTGCTGCGCCGCCCGCCGGGCCGCGAGGCCTACCCGGGTGACGTCTTCTACCTGCACTCCCGCCTGCTGGAGCGCTGCGCCAAGCTCTCCGACGAGCTGGGCGCCGGCTCGATGACCGGTCTGCCGATCATCGAGACCAAGGCCAACGACGTCTCGGCGTACATCCCGACCAACGTCATCTCCATCACCGACGGCCAGTGCTTCCTGGAGTCCGACCTGTTCAACGCCGGCATCCGCCCGGCCGTGAACGTCGGCATCTCGGTCTCCCGCGTCGGTGGCTCGGCCCAGATCAAGGCCATGAAGTCGGTCGCCGGCCGGCTGCGCCTGGACCTGGCCCAGTACCGCGAGCTGGAGGCGTTCGCCGCCTTCGGTTCGGACCTGGACGCGGCCTCCAAGGCCCAGCTGGAGCGCGGTGCGCGCATGGTCGAGCTGCTGAAGCAGGGCCAGTACCAGCCGTTCCCGGTCGAGGAGCAGGTCGTCTCCATCTGGGCCGGCACCACCGGCAAGCTGGACGAGGTCCCGGTCGCCGACATCCGCCGCTTCGAGCGCGAGTTCCTCGACCACCTGCGGGTCGAGCACAAGAACCTGCTCGCCGCGATCGTGGAGACCTCCAAGCTGGAGGACGGCACCATCGACGCGCTGACCACCGCGATCGAGTCCTTCAAGCTGGGCTTCACCACCGCTGACGGCAAGCTGCTCAGCGAGCAGGCCTGAGTCCGGTAGCGAGGGAAAGGACGTAACGACCCATGGGAGCACAGCTTCGGGTCTACAAGCGCCGGATCCGCTCTGTCACCGCGACGAAGAAGATCACCAAGGCGATGGAGATGATCTCCGCGTCGCGCATCGTCAAGGCGCAGCGCGCGGTGGCCGCCTCCACTCCGTACGCCGATGAGCTGACCCGGGCGGTGACCGCGGTCGCCACCCGGTCCAACGCCAAGCACCCGCTCACCCACGAGAACCCGAACGCCAAGCGCGCCGCCGTGCTGCTGGTGACGGCGGACCGTGGTCTGGCCGGCGGCTACTCCACCAACGCCATCAAGCAGGCGGTCACGCTGACCGCCCGCCTGAAGGCGGAGGGCAAGGAGGTCGTCACCTACGTCGCGGGCCGCAAGGGTGTCCAGTACTACGGCTTCCGCAACCTCGCGGTGGCCGACTCCTGGACCGGTTTCTCGGACAAGCCGACGTACGCGGACGCCAAGACGGTGTCGGCCACGCTGATCGAGGCCTTCACGGCCGAGGCCGGCGGGGTGGACGAGCTGCACCTGGTCTCCACCGAGTTCGTCTCGATGCTCACCCAGAACGCGATCGACGCGCGGCTGCTGCCGCTCAAGCTCGACGAGCTGGAGAGCACCGGCGAGGGTGCCAAGACGCCGCAGGTCTTCCCGCTGTACGACTTCGAGCCGTCGGCGGAGGGCGTCCTGGACGCGCTGCTGCCGCGGTACGTCGAGAGCCGGATCTACAACGCGCTGCTGCAGTCGGCCGCCTCCGAGCACGCCGCCCGCCGGCGCGCGATGAAGAGCGCGACGGACAACGCCGGCGAGCTCATCAAGTCGCTCACGCGGCTTGCCAACTCGGCCCGTCAGGCCGAGATCACCCAGGAAATCAGCGAGATCGTCGGTGGCGCCAACGCGCTGGCCGACGCTAGCGCGGGGAGCGAATGAGAATGACCACCACTGTTGAGCCGACGGGCGCCGGACTGGCCACGGGCCGCGTCGCCCGGGTCATCGGCCCGGTCGTCGACGTGGAGTTCCCCGTCGACGCGATTCCGGACATGTTCAACGCCCTGCACGTCGAGGTGGACAACCCCGACGGCACGGGCAAGAAGACCCTGACCCTCGAGGTCGCCCAGCACCTGGGCGACGGCCTGATCAAGGCCATCTCGATGCAGCCGACCGACGGCCTGGTCCGCGGCGCGCAGGTCAGCGACACCGGTGCCGCGATCTCGGTGCCGGTCGGCGACGTCACCAAGGGCAAGGTCTTCAACGCCCTGGGCGACGTGCTGAACACCGACCAGGCGGAGTTCAACGCCCAGGTCACCGAGCGCTGGCCGATCCACCGCAAGGCGCCGAACTTCTCGGAGCTCGAGTCCAAGACCGAGATGTTCGAGACCGGCATCAAGGTCATCGACCTGCTCACCCCGTACGTCCGCGGTGGCAAGATCGGTCTGTTCGGTGGTGCCGGTGTCGGCAAGACCGTTCTGATCCAGGAGATGATCTACCGCGTCGCCGCCAACTTCGGTGGTGTCTCGGTGTTCGCCGGTGTCGGCGAGCGCACCCGTGAGGGCAACGACCTCATCCAGGAAATGATCGACTCCAACGTCCTGGACAAGACCGCGCTGGTCTTCGGCCAGATGGACGAGCCGCCGGGCACCCGCCTGCGCGTCGCCCTGTCGGCGCTGACCATGGCGGAGTACTTCCGCGATGTCCAGCAGCAGGACGTGCTCCTCTTCATCGACAACATCTTCCGGTTCACCCAGGCCGGTTCCGAGGTGTCGACCCTGCTCGGCCGCATGCCCTCCGCGGTGGGTTACCAGCCGAACCTGGCCGACGAGATGGGCCTCCTGCAGGAGCGCATCACCTCGACCCGCGGTCACTCGATCACCTCGATGCAGGCGATCTACGTCCCCGCGGACGACCTGACCGACCCGGCGCCGGCCACCACCTTCGCCCACCTGGACGCGACCACCGTTCTGTCGCGCCCGATCTCGGAGAAGGGCATCTACCCGGCCGTCGACCCGCTGGACTCGACGTCCCGCATCCTGGACCCGCGCTACATCGCGCAGGACCACTACGACACGGCCGTCCGCGTCAAGGGGATCCTGCAGAAGTACAAGGACCTCCAGGACATCATCGCGATCCTCGGTATCGACGAGCTGTCCGAAGAGGACAAGATCACCGTGCACCGGGCCCGCCGGATCGAGCGCTTCCTCTCGCAGAACACCTACGTGGCGAAGCAGTTCACCGGTGTCGAGGGTTCGACCGTGCCGCTGTCGGAGACCATCGAGGCCTTCAACGCGATCGCGGACGGCAAGTACGACTCCATCCCGGAGCAGGCCTTCTTCATGTGCGGTGGCATCGAGGACCTCGAGAAGAACGCCGCCGAGCTGGCCAAGAAGTAACCGGCCCGCAGCAGTAACCGGCCGGCGCCACGCCCAGTGACCATGAGGGGTGGTCCCCGCATCCCGGGGACCACCCCTCGTGGCACCGGTGCTGTGATTCCGGTCATCTCCGCGCTCCACGTTTCATGCCAGGGGCGCGAGCCCGTTATTCTTACCGAAACTCCCGAGCAATCGGGCGTTGCAAGAGCCTAGGAGCCCACGTTGGCTGAGCTGCACGTCGAGCTGGTCGCAGCCGACCGCAAGGTGTGGTCCGGTGCGGCCACCATCGTTGTCGCCCGCACGGCTTCCGGTGACACCGGCATCATGCCGGGCCACACCCCGGTGCTGAGCGTGCTGGAGTCCGGCCCGGTCACCATCCGCACGCCCGACGGCGGCACCGTCGTCGCGGCCGTGCACGGTGGCTTCATCTCGTTCGCCGACAACAAGCTCTCGCTCCTCGCGGAGATCGCCGAGCTGGCGGACGAGATCGACGTCACCCGCGCGGAGCGCGCGCTGGAGGCCGCCAAGAGCGACAGCGACGCGCACGCCGAGCGCCGCGCCGAGGTCCGCCTCGTCGCCGCGCGCGGCGGCAAGGCCGCCTGAGGTTTTACGGCAGGACGATCGACGGTCCCGGGGACGCGCCAGCGTGACCCCGGGACTGTTGTATCGGTTGGTAGGAACAGTGCCGTTGGTTCGTTGATACGACCGGCAAAACGGGGACGCGGGTAGCGAGGAGGTCGGTGAGCATGGTCCTCGCCCTTGTGGTGTGCGCGGTGGTCGTGGCGTTGGGGGTGCTCGGCCTGGTGGCGTTCGCGGTACGCCGCCGCCTCATCCAGCGGGTGGGCGGCACCTTCGACTGCAGCTACCGGCTCAAAATGCCGGCGGACGCCTCCACCCTCCCCGATCTCGACGAGAACGGACAGCCCACCTCGGCCCCGGTCCCCGCGACCGACGGCAAGGGGTGGGTTTTCGGTATCGGGCGGTACAGCGGCGACCACATCGAGTGGTTCCGGGTCTTCTCCTACGCCCCGCGGCCGCGCAAGGTGCTGCCCCGCCGCGAGATCGAGGTGCTCGGCCGGCGCTACCCCGAGGGCCAGGAGGAGCTCGCGCTGCTCTCCGGCTCGGTGGTGCTGCGCTGCCTGCTCCGCGGCGCCCCGCTGGAGCTGGCGATGAGCGACGACGCCCTCACCGGCTTCCTCGCCTGGCTGGAGGCCGCCCCGCCCGGGCAGCGGGTGAACGTCGCCTGACGCTGCTGGGTAGGCTTCGCGCATGGTCAACCTGACGCGCATCTACACCCGCACCGGCGACGACGGCACCACCGCGCTGGGCGACATGAGCCGCACCACCAAGACCGACCCCCGGCTGATCGCCTACGCCGACACCAACGAGGCCAACGCGGCGCTCGGCGTGGCCCTCGCGGTCGGCGGCCTGGACGAGGACCTGGTGGCCGTCCTGACACGGGTTCAGAACGACCTGTTCGACGTGGGCGCGGACCTGGCCACCCCGGTGGTCCCGGACCCGAAGTACCCGCCGCTGCGGGTCGAGCAGGGCTACGTGGACCGGCTGGAGGCCGAGTGCGACCGCTACAACGCCGAGCTGGAGAAGCTGCGCAGCTTCATCCTGCCCGGCGGCACCCCCGGCGCGGCCTACCTGCACCTGGCCTGCACCGTGGTGCGGCGGGCGGAGCGGGCGACCTGGGTGGCGATCGAGGAGCACGGGGACACCGTCAACCCGCTGACCGCGAAGTACCTCAACCGGCTCTCGGACCTGCTCTTCATCCTGGCCAGGACGGCGAACAAGGAGCGCGGCGACGTGCTCTGGGTGCCGGGCGAGAACCGCTGACCGGAGCGCACCCGAGGCCTGCGGCGAACCCGCAGGCCTGACCGGGCCGAACCCCGAACCGCCCGGTCAGGCCTGCGGAACCCTGGGGGCCTGCTCCTGGGCCGCCTGCTGCTCGGGAGCCTCCGGTGCGGGCGCCCGCTCCTCGGACGCCTTCGCCGCCGGCTCCTTCTTGGGGAAGAGCGTGTAGCTGCCGGCGATCAGCAGGTGGATGCCGCAGATCCGGGCCAGCACCAGGTACCAGTCGTCCAGCGCCCTGGTCCGGGAGTGGTCGCCGACCAGGGCTATCAGGGCGAACAGCAGCACGGCGGCGATCGCGCAGGAGAGCACGGTGCGGGCCAGCATCCGCCACTCGTGCCGGGCCCGGAGCCGGCCGTAGAGCTTGGGCGGCAGCGGCGCGCCCGTCCACCGGTGGGCGGCCCGGGCGTCGGCCCAGCGCACCACGTAGGGGCCGTAGGCCAGCGAGAAGCCGACGTAGAGCGCGGCCAGGCCGTTGGTGAAGTCGGCGGTCGCACCGCGGCGCAGCTGCACCACGCTGGCGCCCAGCACCAGCAGGTCCACCACGGGGAGCAGCAGCAGCACGACGGCGCCGGCCCGCGGCTTGCGCAGCACGTACCGCAGGGCCAGCCCGGCTGCCAGCAGCAACCAGAAGGCCACCTCGGCGGCGACGATCAGGCTCAGGATCATGGCTCTCCCACCTCCGCCTCCAGCCTGGCCGAAGCGGCGTTCCCGCACGTCGTCGGCAGGGTGGACCTGCGGCTGCAACCTTCGATGTACAGCCGCGCGGGCCGTTCGGGTGATGAGATGGACCGGTGCCACCGCTGCGCCTGATCCCGCGACCCCCGCTGCGCCTCAGCCATCGCCAGGCAGACCTGGCGATCGCCGTCGCCGGACTGCTCGGCGGTCTGCTGCTGATCGCCTTCCGGGCCTACGACGACTCGCACCACCGGGTGCCGCAGTGGCTGCCGGTGCTGCCGCTGGTGGCCATGGCCGCGCTGGAGACGGTCCGCCGCAGCCGACCGATCCTGGTGGTCACGCTCGGCGGGCTGGTCTTCACCGGCGCGATGTTCAGCGGCGGCCTGCTGGCCACCGTGATCATGTTCACCGACCTGCTGTACGCCGGCACCCTGTACGGCCCGCGCCGGATGCCGCTGGTGCTGCAACTCACCGGCGCCGCCACCACCCTGGTGCTCAGCGGGCTGGTCTGGATCTATGCCTCGCCCGGCGGCGCACTGCTGGTGGCGGTCTACTCGGCGCTGGTCTTCCTGGCCCCGGTGTGGACCGCCGACCTGGTCCGCAAACACCGGGAGGTGGCCGAGACCGAGCGGCTGCGGGCCGAGCGCACCGCGCTGCTGGCCGAGCTGGACCGGCGCGGCGCGGTGGTCGCCGAGCGCGCCCGGATGGCCCGCGAGCTGCACGACGTGGTGGCCAACCACCTCTCGGCGATCGCCATCCACGCCACCGGCGCGCAGTCGCTGGCCCGCCGGCTGGAGCGGGACACCGAGGACCCGCTGCTCGGCGCGCTGGCGGTGATCCGGGAGAACAGCGTGCAGGGACTGGCCGAGATGCGCCGGATGATCGGCCTGCTGCGGGCCGGCGACGGGGCGGGCGGTGCCGCGGCGGACGGCACCGCGGACCACGCGGGCTACCAGGCGCCCCGGCTGGCCGCGCTGGACACCCTGCTCGGCCAGGTCCGGGCGGCCGGCCGGGACGCCGGGCTGCGCTTCGAGGTCGAGCAGCACGGTCCGCGCGAGGGCCTGCCCGCGCCGGTGGAGCTGGCCGCCTACCGGATCGTCCAGGAGTCGCTGACCAACGCCCTCAAGCACGCCGGGCACGGTACGGTCCACCTGCGCCTGCTGAGCTGTGCCGAGCAGGTGGAGATCTCGGTGGACAGCCCCTACCGGCCGGACGCCGGGCGGGCGCTGCCCGGGGCCCGGGCCGGCCTGGTCGGCATGGGCGAGCGGGCCCAGCTGCTCGGCGGCAGCTTCGAGGCGGGGCCGCAGGGCGGGGTGTGGCGGGTGCGGGCGGTGCTGCCGGTGGAGCCGGCGGCCGGGAGCGAGGGGGAGCGGGCATGACGACCCGGATCCTGGTGGCGGAGGACCAGGCGGCGGTGCGGGCCGCGCTGGTGATGATCCTTCGGGCGGAGCCGGACTTCGAGGTGGTGGGCGAGGCCGGCGACGGCGAGTCGGCCGTCGAGCTGGCCCTGGAGCTGCGTCCGGACGTGGTGCTGATGGACGTTCAGATGCCCCGGCTGGACGGGGTGGCCGCGACCCGGCGGATCACCGCCGCGGGCGCCGCCCAGGTCCTGGTGCTGACCACCTTCGACCTCGACGAGTACGTGCACGGCGCGCTGCGCGCCGGTGCGGCCGGGTTCCTGCTCAAGGACCTGGAGGCGGACGCCCTGGTGGCCGGCATCCGCACGGTGGCGCGCGGCGACGGCATGCTGGCGCCCTCCGTCACCCGGCGGCTGATCAGCACCTTCGCCCGCCCGGAGGCCGGCGACCCGCGCGCGGTGGCGAGCCTGACCCAGCGCGAGCGCGAGGTGCTGGCGGCGATCGGGGCCGGGCTGAGCAACGGCCAGATCGCCCGCCGCCTGACGATGGCGGAGGCCACCACCAAGACCCACGTCAGCCGGATCCTGGCCAAGCTGGAGCTCCGCAGCCGGGTCCAGGCCGCGATCCTGGCGCAGGACTTGGGACTGGCGCTGCCGCCGCTGCCGGACCGTTCGGCCGACTGACGCAGATCACACCCGCCAATCACCCCACGGCCCGGCCCGGGGCACTACAGTCCGAGCGGTGAGCGGCGCGGCTCCGCGGGGCACCTTCCGGCCGAAGCGCGGGAGGAGGGCGATCCCCTGCCCCGGAGCGCGCCCGGACGGGACTTCGGGAGAAGCAGCCATGAGCAACGAATCCACGCAGCGTCAGCAGATCGCCGTGATCGGCGCGGGCCTGATGGGCGCGGGCATCGCCCAGGTGTCCGCGCAGGCCGGCCACCCGGTGGTGCTGCGGGATGTCACCGAGCAGGCGCTGCAGCGCGGGCTGGCGGCGATCGAGGCCTCGTACGAGAAGTTCGTCTCCAAGGGGAAGCTGACCGCCGAGGAGGCCACCGCGGCGCTCGGCCGGATCACCACCACCACCGACCTCGGCGCGGTGGGCGAGGCCGACATCGTGATCGAGGCCGTCTTCGAGCAGCTGGAGGTCAAGGAGGCGGTCTTCCGCGAGATCGACAAGCTGGCCAAGGACGGCGCGGTGCTGGGCAGCAACACCTCCGCGATCCCGATCACCCGGATCGCCGCGGTGACCGAGCGGCCGGAGTCGGTCGTCGGCGTGCACTTCTTCTCGCCGGTGCCGATGATGCGGCTGGTCGAGCTGGTCCGCGGCTACAAGACCACCGACGCCACGCTGGCCGCCGCCCGCAGCTTCGCCGAGGGGGTGGGCAAGGAGGTGGTCGTGGTCAACCGGGACGTGGCCGGCTTCATCACCACCCGCCTGATCACCGCCCTGGTGGTGGAGGCCGCCAAGCTGTACGAGTCGGGCGTGGCCACCGCCGAGGACATCGACACCGCCTGCCGGCTGGGCTTCGGCCACCCGATGGGCCCGCTGCAGACCGCCGACCTGACCGGCGTGGACATCCTGCTGCACGCCGCGCGCAACATCTACGCGGAGACCCAGGACGAGAAGTTCGCCGCGCCCGAGGTGATGGCCCGCATGGTCACCGCCGGCGACCTGGGCCGCAAGACCGGCCGCGGTTTCTACGGCTACCAGGGCTGATCCGGTCCGTCCGACAACGGCCTGCCGACCGCTCGGCAGGCCGCTCGTCCACCTGTCGAACACGACCGTGGAAAACGGGTGAGCTTGCTCACGAGGCTGCCGCAGATGGGTGATTTGCGCGGTAATCGAGCGTGCACACCAAGCCCGGCTGCGTATATTCCCTCGGACGAGTGAAGTTGGCTCAGCTCGGCCGGGGGAGCAGCAACCTGGACCACTGGTCCGGCGTCAGACGGTGGGGGCTCATTTGCTGAAGGAGGACAGCGTGCGCATCGTGGAGCACCCCGGCCTCGTCGGCCGCGCTGTCCTGGCCCTGGAGGGCCGGCTGGACGTGCGCAGCGCGGCCGATGCCCGGGCCCGGCTGCACCAGGCGGTCGACAGCGGCACCGGGGACCTGGTGCTCGACCTGGGTGCGCTGGACTCCTGGGACGCCACCGGGCTCGGGGTGATCATGGGCACCCACCGGCGGGCCGGCCGGCTCGGCCGCCGGCTGGTGCTGCGGGAGGTGCCGCCGCAGCTGCAGCGGCTCCTGGTGGCCACCCGGCTGCACCGGATCCTCGCGGTGGAGGGCGCGGTGGCCGACAGCTTCGGGGCCACCCTGCCCGGCGGAGCCTCCGGCCAGCCCGCCCTTCCCTAGGGCCTGTCTTCAGACCCCCGTCTGCGCGGCGACGCCGGGGCACGCACCTCGACGGCTTCTCGTCAGTCGCCGATGGCCCCCAGCCTTCGGCCGGGAGGTGCCCCCACCGCATGGACTCTCCCCCAGCCTTCGGCCGGGAGGTGCCCCCATCCTCGGCGCCGCCGATGCACGCACCCGTGGGGGCACCTCCCAGCCGCTAGGCTGGGGGAGCCGCCGCGCCCGCCCTTCGGGCGGACGACGGGGGTCTGAAGACAGGCCCTAGCGGCCCGTTTCGCCGACGCGGAGTGGTCGACCGGTCGCACTGCGTCGTCGATGCGGCTGCGACGGGGGCCGCGGCTGCACGGCACCGCCCACATGTGCGAAAGTCTCCGGTCGACGGGATCGTGCACCATGCCCGTCGGCCGCCGGCCGCGCATCCCACCGCGCGTCCGCGGCCCGGTCCCTCACGGCGGCCGGTGGCCGGGCGCCGCCGGCGGAGCACAGGCGGAGCGCATCGTGGTACAGCCATCCGGTGAAGTCGGGCAGGAGAACCTGCGCGTGCGAGCGGGCGACCTGGTCGCCGGGGACCACCTGGTGACCGTGGGCGGTGTGGACGGCACCGAGGTGCGCCCCTGCCCGCCGGAGCACCGCCCCGCCCCGCGCCGCCGCCCGGGCGGGCAGCCGGGCCAGGGCGGGCGCACCACCGCCGGCCCCGGGCCGACCCCGGCCGTCGGCCCGCTGGCGCTCGGCACCGGCCCCGGCGACCTGCCGCTGCTGGACCGCGACGCGCAGGTGGCGCAGCTGCTCGGCAAGCTCGCCGAAGGCCGTTCGATCCGGCTGCTCGGCGCCCCCGGCTCGGGCCGCAGCTCGCTGTTGGCCGCGGTGGCGGCCGGGTCCGCCCAGCTCGCCCCGCACGGGGTGATCCGGCTCTGCGGCCACCGGCGGGACGCCGACGACCTGCTGCAGGACCTGTTCGCGGCCGCCTGGCAGGCGCCCGGCTTCCGCCCCTCGGCGGCCCAACTGCCGGAACTGCTGGCCTCGGTGGGCGCGATCGTGGTGATCGACGAGGTGGAACAGGGCGGTACCGAGCTGGAGCGGCTGATGGCCGCCGCGCCCGAGTGCGCCTTCCTGGTGGTGCCGGCCCCCGGCGCCGACCGGCCGCTGCCGCCCGACTCGCGGCTGGAGGACCACACCGTCGGCGGGCTGACCCGGCCCGCCTGCCTGGCGCTCACCGCTCGACTGGCCGGCCGCCGGCTGGACGACGCGGAGCGGGCCTGGGCGGTGGACCTCTGGTTCGAGTCGCAGGGCCTGCCGCTGCGCTTCGTCCAGGCCGCCGCGCTGCTGCGCCGGCGCGACCTGGCGGTGGACGCCCTGCTGGCCGCCGAGGAGGACCGGCAGAGCCTGTTCGGCAGGCCCGAGCCGGAGCCGCCGCTGGACGCCGACCCGGCGGTGCGCGAGGCCGAACTGCGGGCCGGGGTGCCGCTGCCCTCGGTCGCGGAGGCCGCGGCGCCCGCGCTGCTGCTGGTGGAGGGGCTCGGCGAGGCGGCCGAGACGGTGCTGCGGCTGGCCGTGGCGCTGGGCGGCGAGTGCCCGACCGCGCCGCACCTGCCGGCGCTGATCGACGTGGACCACGGCGAGAGCGCGCTGCGCGAGCTGGTCGACTGCGGGCTGGCCGAGTCGATCGGCGGCCACCACCACCGGCTGACCACGGGCGTGCAGGAGGCGCTGGCCGCCCACTGGGGGCCGGACGCGGAGAGCACCGCCGGCGCGGCCCAGCACTTCTCCTGGTGGGTCGGCCACGGCTCGGTGAGCACCGAGCAGATCGCCGCCGAGGCGGAGGTGGTGCTCGGTGCGCTGCGCGCCGACCGGGCCGCCGGGCGGCTCGACGCGGTGCTCCGGCTGGCCCGTTCGGCGGCTCCCGCGCTGGCCCTGACGCTGCGTTGGGGCGTCTGGCGGCAGGTCCTGGAGCTCGGGCTGGAGGTGGCCCGGCAGAGCGGTCGGCAGCACGACGAGGCCTGGTTCCAGCACGAGCTGGGCGCCTACTGGCTCTGCGTGGCCGACGGCGTCACGGCGGGCCCCGGCCCGGCCCGGGCGGCCCTGGAGGCGGCCTGCGCGCTGCGCGGGGCGGCCGGCGAGAACCGGCAGCTGGACGCCTCCCGGCGGCTGCTGGCGCTGCTCCAGGAGTCCGAGCTGGCCCGGGTGCCGGCGGCGTCCGAGGAGCAGACCCAGGTGATCCGGCGCCCGGTGATCCGGGTGCTGGCCGAGCGGTCCCGGGCCTGGCCGGCCACCGGGGTGCTGCGCGGCTGGACCCGGCGCAACGCGGTGCTGGCGGGCGGCGGACTGCTCGCGGTGAGCGCGGTGGGGGTCGCGGTGGCGCTGGGCTTCTCCGGCAGCAGCACCAGCAGCCCGGCCGGCGGCGGCAGCACCGGGGTCACCGGCAGCGTGCTGACCAGCGGCGGCGGCGCCACGCCGAGCGCCGGCGGGTCGACCACGGCCGCGCTGCCCAGCGCCACCGCCACGGACTCCGCCGCGGCCTCGGCGTCGGCCTCCGGCAGCGCCTCGGCGACCGCGACGCCCAGCGCGAGCGCGTCGAAGGGGCGGACCACGGCCACCCCGAGCGCGCAGCAGGGCAGCGGCACCACCGCGCCGGACAACCCGGCCCAGCCGGCCCCGGTGCAGCCCGGTCAGCCCGGCCCGGGCACCCCGTGGGCGCCGCCGCCGGTGCAGCCGTCGAGTCAGCCCGTGCAGCCGCCGAGCCCGTCGAGCCAGGCGCCCAGCGCGTCGCCGAGCAAGACGGTCAGCCCGCCGGCCTCCCCCACGCCCTCCCCGACGACCGCTGCGCCGTCGGACAGCGGCTCGCCGTCCGCCACCGGGACGCCGAGCAAGCCCTGACCCCGGACACGCGGGTGGCCGGCTCCTTCGGGAGCCGGCCACCCGCGTGCTGAGGGAGGGTCAGAAGAGCTTGAGCTTGTCGTCGTCGATGCCGCGCAGCGCGTCGTAGTCCAGCACCACGCAGTCGATCCCGCGGTCGGTGGCCAGCACCCGGGCCTGCGGTTTGATCTCCTGGGCGGCGAAGACGCCCTTGACCGGGGCCAGCAGCGGGTCGCGGTTGAGCAGTTCCAGGTAGCGGGTGAGCTGCTCGACGCCGTCGATCTCGCCGCGCCGCTTGATCTCGATCGCGACGGTGCCGCCGTTGGCGTCCCGGCAGAGGATGTCCACCGGGCCGATCGCGGTGGGGTACTCGCGGCGGACCAGGGTCCAGCCGGCGCCGAGCACCTCCATCCGGTCCGCCAGCAGCTCCTGCAGGTGCGCCTCGACGCCGTCCTTGATCAGGCCGGGGTCGACGCCGAGCTCGTGCGAGGAGTCGTGCAGCACCTCCTCCAGCGTGATGATCAGCTTCTCGCCCGCCTTGTTCTCGACCGTCCAGCTGCCGTCGGCCTCCTTGAGGTTGCACGGCGGCGACATCCAGTTGAGCGGCTTGTAGGCGCGGTCGTCGGCGTGGATGCTCACGCTGCCGTCGGCCTTGACCAGGATCAACCGGGTCGCGGAGGGCAGGTGGGCGGAGAGTCGACCGGCGTAGTCGACGGAGCAGCGGGCGATGACAAGACGCATGGGGGCAAGCCTAGGCGTTTCCCGCCGGCCCTTGGCCGCGCTCACGTCAGGTGACCGAAGATGGACGGTGCGTGCGTCAATGCCCCGGCTCGAACGTGCCGCAGGGCTGGGATTCCCGGTGCCGGAACGGGTCGCGGCGAGACGCCCGGTCGGTGGATCGGGCCTGGCGGAGCCAATTGATGCGACTGCGGCCAAGGGCTGTACCCGGGAGTAGAAGGGGGCGAACCATGGGAACCCGGGAGTCGGTGGCTTCCGGAGTCTGGCGTGTGTGCGCGTAGACCGCTACGTTGGGTGACGCCATCGAACGCCCGCGTAGCCAAACGGGGAGGGAGTGTGGAGATGTTCCGACCCTGGTCCCACCCGAGCGATTTCAGCCATTCTGGCCGCGTTGGCACCTAGTTCGACAGCAATAGCAGCATTCGCGAGTTTTGTCGGTCCTGGACTGACACCCTGGTCAGAGCCGCGTCCGTCCCACCGGGCGTCGTCCGCGGCGCAACCGACCCGACGCCGGGTCCGACCGGCACGCCCGCAAACGCCCGCAAGGGCCGGGCCCAACCGACTGCGCACGGCACCGCACGATTCGCACCAGTTCCGCACGACCCGTTCTTGGCACCATCCGCAATCAGCACGATCCGCACGTGGCACTGATCCGCGCCCGGCACCGCCTGCACGCGGTGTCCTCCGCGCCGGCGCGGACCGCACCTGGCACCACCACCCGCGCGAGGTGCGCGTGGTGGACCCCGAGAGGAGAACCCATGTCGCTCGACGTCTCACCGGCCCTTCTGGAGAAGGCCGAGCGAGGCGAGGTCGACGAGCGGGAGTTCGTCGACTGCGTCCGTACGTCCCTGCCCTACGCCTGGGACCTGATCAGCTCGCTCGTCGCCCAGATGGAGGTCGACGGTACCGGCTTCGCGGACAACCAGGTTCCGCCGCCGAGCGAGCAGGCGCGCGGCCAGCTGCTGCGCGCGATGGCCAGTGACGCCATCCGCGGGGCCCTGCAGCGGCACTTCGGGGTCCGGCTGGCCTTCCAGAACTGCCACCGGGTGGCCGTCTTCGGGCCGACCACGGATGCCGAGGAGCGCCACCGCCGGTTCACCTCGGTGCGCGCCCAGCTGCTCAACCAGTCGCCGACGCTGCGCGACTGCTGAGCGGCCGGCTCCGACCGACGGGTCGTCAGCGCGCTCGGGTGCCACTACCACCGGTGGCGCCCGAGCGCGCTGACGTCCGATCAGCCGTCCGGCCGGGCCGCCCGGGCGGTCAGCTCAGTTGCGGCAGCACCTCGGCGCCGAGCCGGGCGATGTTCTCCATGGTCCCCGCGTGGTCGCCGGAGCCCTCGGTGAGCAGCGCGAACCGGCGGATGCCGGTCCGCTCGGCGGTGGCCAGCAGCCGGTCCGCGCACTCCCGGGGGGTGCCCACGGCGTGCAGGTCGCAGAGCAGCTCGGTGTAGGCGTGCGGATCGCGCATCTTCCGGGCCCGCCCGTCGACCGTGCGGTGCGCCCCGAGCCCGTACTCGAACCAGTCGGGCATCGCCCCCAGCAGGGTGGCCCGGGCCACCGGGGTGCGGTCGGCCACCTGCGCCACGCCGGCGGCCACGTGCTCGCGCTCCACCCGGGCCAGCTGCTCCTCGCCGCGCCCGCAGGCCCGCCAGGCGGTCCGGTAGGCGGCGAGCATCGCCTGTTTGTCGTCGTCGCCCGAGTGCATGCCGAGCAGCATCGGCAGGCCCCGCTCGGCGGCCAGCGCGACGCTGGCCGGGGAGGTGCAGGCGACCACCACCGGCGGCCCGCCGGCGGTCGGGTCACCGATCGTCAGACCGCCGTCGGCCGCGGCCGTGCCGGTCTCGGTGCGCTGGCGCGGGAAGCGCAGCGCCGGCTCGTCCGGCAGGCCCAGCCAGCGGGCCAGTTCGGCACTGCTGAGCCGGTCCGGCTCCACCGCCCGCGGGACCACCGCGACCTCCGGGAAGCTGAACTGCGGGCCGTCCCCGCGCACCCGGGAGCCGCGCAGGAAGCCGAGCAGCAGGTCCAGCCGCTCGGCGAAGCCCTGCTCGTACGCGGCCACCCCGCTGCCGAAGACCGCCAGGTCGATCCACGGCCCGCCGCGCCCGACGCCCAGCGTGAACCGGCCGCCCGAGGTGAGGTGCAGCAGCGCGGCCTGCTCGCCGAGCGCCACCGGGTGGGTGGTGGAGAGCACGCTGACCGCGGTGCCGAGCCGGATCCGCCGGGTGCGGCCGAGCAGCAGCGCGGCCAGCGTGGCGGCGTTCGGGCAGACCCCGTACGGCACGAAGTGGTGCTCGGCCAGCCAGACCGCGTCCAGGCCGGCCCGCTCCGCGGCCACCGTGCCCGCCACCGTCCGCTCCAGGGCCTGGGCGTGGCTCTGGCCGGGGAACTGGGCGGAGAGCATGAAGGCGCCGACCCGGATGGTGTCCTGGGCCGCCGGATGGCTGCCACCGCGTTCGGCGGCGGGGGCCGGGGGCAGCGCGAGCGGTCGCTCCGCACGGCTCCGGCGGGTGTGGCCGCCCCGGCCGGCGCGGGGCGCGTGGTCGGCGTCGGGGCCTGGGTGGACGCCGGCGGCGGCGCTGGTCTGGGTCACGGAAATGCCCTCCTCGGGTGCGCGCAGGCTGTGCGAGCCCCGCTCTGTCACCACGTGAGTAACCCATGTCATGTGCCATTGGCACTCGGGTCGGCCAATTTCCTGGCAGAACGGGTGGATATCCCCGAAATCCAGTCAGCAGCCGGCCGGGGCGTGATAAAGCTCGCCCTGCGCCCCCGACGACCCAGCCGGCCGCCGGCGATCGACGGGCGGTCGAGCGGGCGGTCGGGCGGCTGTCGACCACCGACGCGCCGACCTTAACCTGGAGAGCGAACCGCGCCCCCACCGAGAGGTGAACATCGTGTCCCCGCGACGCAACCGGACCAGCCACTCCGCCGACCAGGGCGAGGCGCAGCCGGCCCCGCTGGGCGGCTCGCTGCGCCGGGTGGAGAGCTTCGACGGCGAGGACTGGGTGGTGCAGACGGTGGCCGGCACCCCCGGCCGGTACTACCGCTGTCCCGGCTGTGACCAGGAGATTCCGCCGGGGACCGGTCACGTGGTGGCCTGGCCCGACCACGGCGCCGGGGTGGAGGACCGCCGGCACTGGCACCGCGCCTGCTGGGGGGCCCGCGAGCGGCGCGGCGCGGCGGTGCAGCGCGGGCGGAGCGCGCCCCGGTACTGATCCGCGCGCCCCGCCGTGCGCCCTCGGGCGGGTCAGGCGTCCCGGTTCTTCAGCACCGCGGCTCCGCCCACCAGGGCCGCCAGCGTCCAGGCGGCGCAGAGCAGGAAGCCCTCCGTCCAGCCGTAGGGCGCCTCGGGGCCGGGGAAGACGGTGAGCATCTCCCGTCCGGCGAAGTCCGGGAAGTAGTGCGCCACGTTCTTCACCTTGGGCACCGCCGAGAGGATCGGCGAGAGCAGGAAGAAGAACGGCACCAGCACGCCCAGGGCCAGCGTCTGGTTGTGCAGCATCGCGGTGACCCCGGCGGAGAAGAGGCAGAGCAGGGTGAGGTAGAAGGCCGCGCCGAGCACCGCGCGCAGCACGTCGGTGGAGCCGATCGTGGTGCGGTGGCCGCCGAGCAGCGCCTGGCCGAGGAAGAAGGTGACGAACGCGGTCACCAGCGAGACCGCCAGCGCCAGCAGGCCCACCACCACCAGCTTGCCGGTCAGCAGGGTGCCCCGCTGCGGCACCGCGGCCAGCGAGACCCGGATCATCCGGTTGTTGTACTCGTTGCCGACCGCGAGCACCCCGAAGACGATCATCGCGATCTCGCCCAGCGCGATGCCGGACAGGCTGGTCGCGGTGGGGTCGAACGGGCCGGTGGCGCCCTTGCGGAAGTCGGCGAAGTTGTGGTTGGTGAGGAACGAGAGCAGCGCGCCCAGGCCCGCGGTGACCACGAAGGTGAGCGCCAGGGTCCAGCCGGTGGAGCGGACGGTGCGGATCTTGGTCCACTCGGAGTTCAGGATCGCCGGGAAGGAAGCCATCTCAGTTCGCACCCTTCTGCTTCTTCGCGCCTCGTCTGCGCCCCTGTGCGCCGGCCGGTTGCCACTGTGCGCCCCAGCCGCCGGGGGCGTCCTGCGGGCCCTCGCCGCCCGGTGCGCCCCCGCCACCCCCGCCGGCCGGGCTGCCCGGGCCGATCGGGGCGCCCGCGGCGTCCAGCAGCGGGCCGCCCGGCACGCCCTGGGGCCCCGCGTGGTACTCCACCGAGTCCGCCGTCATCTGCATGAAGGCCTCCTCCAGCGAGGCCCGCTGCAGGCTCAGCTCGTGCAGCGTGACGCCGTGCGCGGCGGCCAGGTCGCCGAGTCGGACCGGGTCGCCGCCGAGCACCTCGTAGGCGCCGTCGGGGCCGGGGCTGACCGTGATCGACTGCCCGGCCAGCGCGTCCAGCAGCTGTTCGGGGTGCGGGGTGCGCAACCGGACCACCGAGCGGGAGTTGCGCTCGATGAACTCGGCCATCGGCAGGTCGGCCAGCAGCCGGCCCTTGCCGATCACCACCAGGTGCTCGGCGGTCAGCGCCATCTCGCTCATCAGGTGCGAGGAGACGAAGACGGTGCGGCCCTCGCCGGCCAGCCGCTTCATCAGGTTCCGGATCCACAGGATGCCCTCGGGGTCGAGCCCGTTGACCGGCTCGTCGAACATCAGGATCTCCGGGTCGCCGAGCAGCGCCGAGGCGATGCCCAGGCGCTGGCCCATGCCGAGCGAGAAGCCGCGGGCCCGCTTGTGCGCCACCTCGGTCAGGCCGACCAGGGCGAGCACCTCGTCCACCCGGCCGGCCGGGATGCGGTTGCTCTGGGCCAGCCAGAGCAGGTGGTTGTGGGCGGTCCGGCCGGGGTGCACGGACTGGGCCTCCAGCAGGGCGCCGATGTGCTTGAGCGGCTCGCTGAGGTGGCCGTAGCCCTTGCCGTCGATGGTGACCGAGCCGCTGGTCGGCCGGTCCAGGTCGAGGATCAGCCGCATGGTGGTCGACTTCCCGGCGCCGTTGGGGCCGAGGAAGCCGGTGACCACACCCCGCGGTACCTGGAAGGTGAGTCCGTCGACGGCGAGCTTGTCGCCGTACCGCTTGGTCAAGCCGTGCAGTTCGATCATCGGCGCTCCTGCTTCCTGTACCTCATTCATCGTCAGGTTATGACAAATCAGACAAATGGGCTCGGATTGTGCGGCCCTTCGGGAAGCGCCCTACCGTGGGCGCCATGACCGATCTCGCCTTTCGCGACCACGGCACCGGCACGCCGCTGCTCCTGCTGCACGCATTCCCGCTCCACGGCGGGATGTACCGCGCCCAGCTCGACGGGGCGCTCGGCACCGCCCGGGTGCTGGCGCCGGACCTCCCCGGCTTCGGGGACTCGCCCGCACCCTTCGGGGAGCCCTCGCTGGACGCCTGGGCGGACCGGTTGGCCGAGCTGCTCGACGCGACGGGCCTGGGCAAGGCGGTGGTCGGCGGGATCTCGATGGGCGGCTACCTGGCGATGGCCTTCGCCCGCCGCCACCCCGAGCGGCTGGCGGGGCTGCTGCTGGCCGACACCAAGGCGAGCACCGACCAGCCCGCGGCGCTGGCCAACCGGGAGCGGATCGCGGCGGCCGTGCTGGCCCGCAACAGCGTGGCGCTGCTGCGCGAGGAGCGGCTGGAGGAGTCGCTGCTCGGCTCCGAGAGCACCCCGGAACTGGTGCGTGAGGTCCGCGCTCTGATCGGGGCGGCCAGTCCGGCCGGGGTGGCCTGGGCGCAGCGCGCGATGGCGGGCCGGGTGGACTCCTTCGACACCCTGGCCGGGCTGCGGGTGCCGGCCGCGGTGGTGGTGGGGGAGCACGACGCGCTCACCCCGGTCGCCGATGCCGAGGAGCTGGCGCAGGCGCTGCCGGACGCCGAGCTGACGGTGATCCCGGGCGTCGGGCACCTGACGGCCCTGGAGGCCCCGGCGGCCTTCAACGCGGCCGTGACGGCCCTGCTGCGGCGCGTCTGAGCCAGCCGGGGCAGAGCGACCGCGCAGGGCGGCGCCGGCGGCGTCAGGGGCGGCAGCGCGGCACCCCGACACGACAAAAGCGGCGCTCGGTTCAGCGGTTCGGATGACCCGGGGTCAGCCGACCCGGAGTCAGCGCGACTGCTGGGCCGGGACGCCCAGCGCGTCGTCGGTGGGCAGCGAGGCGGCGGCCACCGCGGCACCGGTCAGCGTGGCCAGCATCTCGCGGACGTTGGTCAGCTGGGCGTTGATCGAGTCGCGGCGGTTGGTCAGCGCCGCCAGCTCGCGCTCGGATTCGCTGCGGATCCGGTCGGCCTTGGCGTTGGCGTCGGCCACGATGTCCTCGGCCTGGCGCTGGGCCGTCTCGACCGTCTGGCGGGCCCGGCGCTCGGCGTCGGTGCGCAGCTTCTCGGCCTCCAGGCGCAGCTGCTCGGCCCGGTGCTCGATCTCGGCCAGCCGCTTCTCGGCCTTGGCCTGACGGGCGGCCAGGTCGCGCTCCGACTGCTCGCGGCGCTTGGCCAGGTTGGTCTCGAACTCCAGCGCGGCCTGGGCGGCCTTGGTGCGGGTCTCCTCGAAGAGGGCGTCCGCCTCCTCGCGCTTGTTCTGCGCGTCCTTGCCGGCCTCGGCGCGCAGCTGGGCGCTGTCGCTCTTGGCCTTGTCGACGATCCGCTGACCCTCGTCCTCGGCCTTCGCCTTGCGGTCCTTGGCGTAGCCCTCCGCCTCGGAACGGACCTGCTGGGCGGCCGCCTCGGCCAGCTCGCGGTGCTGCTCGGCGGCGCGGTGCGCCTCCTCGCGCAGGTCCTTGGCCTCCTCCTCGGCGAGCCGCAGGATCTTCTCGACCCGGGCGCCGAGACCGGCGTAGGACGGCTCGGCGTCGGCCACCTGCGCCTGAGCCGTCTGGGTCTCGAGGTGCAGTTCCTCGATGCGCTTCTCCAGCGCACTGATCCGGGCCAACGCGCTGTCACGGTCGGCCACCAGCTTGGTGATCCGCTCGTCGACCTGGGCACGCTCGTACCCACGGCGCACCAGGTCGAAGCCGTGCGGGGAGTGACTGTCGCTCATGGGGTTCTGGGCTTCCTGTCGTCAAACCGCTGAGGTGGTTGAGGGAATCCTGACACGTTACCGGAGTGTCGTAGGCGAAAAGCCTATGGTTGACGGACAATGTCCGCTCAATCGGGTGGTGTCCCCCCTGACCTGCCACCACTCGATCGGGGGGCGCCCACTCCTGCGCCCGCCTTGGAACCCCCGTTTGAACCGCCGGACCCCGCGTTCGAGCCGCCGGACCCGCGCTTGCCGTTGCCCGAGGAGCCGGCCGCTCCCGAGGAGGTCGCCGCCTCCCGGGCCGCCGCCTGCTGCACCGGTGACGGAGCCTCGAAGGCCTCCAGCGCGGACAGCACGTCCTGGACCCGCGAGATCTCGGTGTTGATGTCCTTGCGCCGGCGGACCAGCTCCTCCAGCTCGCGCCGGCCCTCCTCGGTGACCCGGTCGGCCTCGGCCCGGGCCGTGCCGGCCACCCGCTCGGCCTCCTCCTCGGCCAGTCGCAGCTGCTCGGCGGCGGTCTCCTCCGCGGCGCGCAGCCGCTTGGCCGCCTCGCCGGCCGCGGCCTCCAGCTGCTCCTCGGCCTCGTCCTGGGCCGACTTCAGCCGCTCCTCGGCCTCGGTGCCCAGCCGCTCGGCCTTCTCGGTGGAGGCGGCCAGCTTCTGTTCGGCCTCCTTGAGCAGTCCCTCGGCCTTGCGGACGGCCGAGATCCGGACCTTGCTGGCCTCCGCGGAGGCCTCCGAGGTGAGCTCGGCCGCGCGCTCCTCGGCGGCCGCGACCAGGGCGGCCGCGCGCTCCTCGGCCTCGGCGACGGCGGCCACC
This sequence comes from Kitasatospora sp. LaBMicrA B282, assembly GCF_050325825.1. Lineage (NCBI taxonomy): Bacteria > Bacillati > Actinomycetota > Actinomycetes > Kitasatosporales > Streptomycetaceae > Kitasatospora > Kitasatospora sp. LaBMicrA B282. The sequence goes on along the minus strand of NZ_JBNQTI010000059.1, from coordinate 18,945 downwards.
GCCTGCTCCTCGGCCTCGGTCAGCTGCTCCTGGGCCGCCGTCACCAGCGCGTCCACCCGCTCGCCGGCCGACTTCATGGCCTGCGCGTTCTCCTTGCGGGCGCGCTCGTGCAGCGCCTCCACCTCGGCCTCGGTGCGCTCGCGCAGCTCCTCGGCCCGCTCCCGGATCGCGGTGGCGTCCCGGCGGGCCTCGGCGAGCAGCGCGTCGGCGTCCGAGCGGGCCCGCTCGACCTCGGCCTGCCCGGCCGCCTCGCCGGCCGCGACCAGCCGCTCGGTCTCCTTGCGGGCCGCGGCCACCATGGCGTCGGCCTGCTCCTCCGCGGCGGCGGTGGTGGCCAGCGCGGTGGTCTGGGCCTCCTCGCCGAGCGACTCGGCGTCGGCGAAGGCCTTCTCCAGCAGCGAGGTGGCCTTGCCCCGGGTCGAGGTGTCGAACTGCTCGGCCTGCTCGCGGGTGGCGGTGTCGTAGGCGTCGGCCCGCGAACGGGTGGCGACCTCGTACTCCTCGGCCAGGGTGCGGGTGGCCGAGGAGAACTCCTCCGCCTCGGTGCGCAGCCGGGTGGCGAACTGCTCGGCGTCGGCCACCACCGCACCCGCCCGCTCCTCGGCCTCGGCCGCGGTGTGCTGGGCCAGCGCGTCGGCCTCGACCAGCTGCCGGCGGACCTCCTCGCGGGTCTCGGCCAGGTGCGCCTCGGCCTCGGCGCGCAGCGCCGCGTCGTACTCCTGGGCGTCACCGGCGAGTCGGGCGGCGTCCGCCTCGGCCTCGGCACGCACCCGGGCGGCGTACTCCTCGGCCTCGGCGCGCACGCCGCGGTCGTAGGCCTCCGCCTCGGCCCGCAGCCGCTCCTGGTAGGTGTCCGCCTCGGCGGCGATCCGGGCCGCCTCGCGCTCCGCGGCCTCCCGCTCGGCCGCCGCGGCGGCCTGGGCCTGGGCCCGCAGCTCGGCGGCGTCGCGCTCGGCGCCCTCGCGCAGTTCGGTGGTCTCGTGCTCGGCGGTGGCCCGCAGCTCGGCGGTCTCCCGCTCAGCGGTCTCCCGCAGTTCGCGGGTGGCCTGCTCGGTCTCGGTGCGCAGGGCGGTCAGTTCGGCCGCAGTCCGCTCGCGCAGTTCGGTGGTCTCGCGCTCCGCGGTGGCCCGCAGCTCGGCGGCCGCCTGCTCGGCGCGCTCGGTCAGCTCGGCCACCTGCTTGGCGCCGGCCTCGTGCAGTCCGGCCACCGACTGGCGGGTCGCGGCCGCCTCCTCCTCGGCGGTCTCGACCAGCTCGGCGGCCCTGGCGGTGGCGGTGGCGGTGGCCTCCGCGGCCTCCAGGCGGGCCTGCTCCAGCGCCTCGGCGGCGGCGGCCCGCAGCGCGGTCGCCTCCTCCTCGGCCTGCGCCAGGGTGGTCAGCGCCGAGCCCTCGGCCTGCGCCAGGTGCTCGGCGGCCAGGGCCTGGAGCTCGGTGGCGGCCGCCTCGGTCTCGGCCCGCAGCCGGCCGGCCTGCTCCTCGGCCTCGGCCCGCACCCGCTGGTCGTAGGCGGTGGCCTCGGCCCGCAGCTGCCGGTCGAAGTCGACCGCCTCGGCCCGCAGCCGCTCGTCGTAGGCCTGGGCCTGGGCCCGCAGCTCGGCGGCGTCGCGCTCGGCGCCCTCGCGCTGCTCGGTGGTCTCGCGCTCCGCGGTGGCCCGCAGCTCGGCGCTGTCGCGGGCCGCACTCTCGCGCTGCTCGGCACTCTCGCGGGCGGCGGTCTCCCGCAGTTCGTGGGTGGCCTGCTCGGTCTCGGTGCGCAGCGCGGTCAGTTCGGCCGTGGTCCGCTCGCGCAGTTCGGTGGTCTCGTGCTCGGCGGTGGCCCGCAGTTCACCGGCCAGCTGCTCGGCCTCGGCGCGCAGCCCGCCCGCGTACTGCTCGGCCTGCGACCGCAGCTCGGCGGCGGCCTGCTCGGCGGCGGCGCGCTGCTCGGTGGTCTCCCGCTCGGCGGTGGCCCGCAGTGCGGCGAGCTCGGCGTCGGTCCGCTCGGCCAACTGCTCGGCGGCCGCCTCGGCCTGCTCCTGGGCCTGGGTGGCGGCGGCCAGCCGGGCGGCGCTCTCCTCCTGCTCGCGGCGCAGCGCCTCGGCGGCCTGCTCGGCGGCCCGCCGGCCCTCCTCGTGCAGCGCGGTCACGCCCGCCTCGGCCTCGGCCAGCAGCCGCTCGGCCTCGGCCACCGCCTGCGCCTCGCGCTCCTCGGCGGCCTGCTGGGCAGCCGCCTGCACCGCGCCGGCCCGCTCCTCGGCCTCGGCCCGCACCCGCTGGTCGTAGGCCACGGCCTCGCGGCGCAGCTCGGCGGTCTCCCGCTCGGCGGCGGCCCGGTTGTCGGCGGCGGCGGCCTTGGCGGCCGCCAGCACGTCCTTGTGCTGCTGCTGGGTGGTGGCCGCGAGCTTCTCGGCCTCGGCCCGGGCCCGGGCCAGCGTCTGTTCGGCCCGCGCCTGGGTCTGGCCGGCCTGCTCCTTGGCCTCCGACCGCAGCCGCTCGACCTCGGCGGCGGCGCCCGCGCGCAACTCGTCGGAGTCGGCCTTGGCCTTGGTGAGCAGCTCCTCGGCGGTCTTGGCGGACTCCTCTATCTGCGCCACGGCCTGCCGGCGCGCCTCGCCGCGCACCCGGTCGGCCTCGGCGGCGGCGCTGGTGCGCAGCTCCTCGGCCTCGGCCCGGAGCCGGGCCGCCTCGTCCTGCATCGCCTCCATCCGCGCCCGGATGCCGGCGGCGTCGTCCAGCGCCGCGTTCTGCGCCTGCTCGACGGCCGCCTGGGCCTGTTCGCGCAGCAGCTCGGCCTCGGCGGTCGCCTCGGTGCGCACCCGCTCGGCCTCGGCGGCGGCCTCGGCGCGGGTGGCCCCGGCGTCCTCGGTGGCCCGGGCCAGCACCTCCTCGGCGCTCTTGGCCGCCTTGGCCAGGTGCACGGTGGCGTCCTTGGCGCCCTCGGCCCGGCCCTGCTCGCGGGCGTCGTTGCGGATCGCGTCGGCGGAGCTCTCGGCCTGGGCCCGCAGCTCGGCGGCCTCGGCCACCGCGGCGGCCCGCAGCTCGGCGATGGCCGCCTCGGCCTCGGAGCGCAGCTCGGTGGCCACGCTCTCGGCGGCGGTGCGCAGCCGGTCGTTCTCGTCGTCGGCGGCGGCCTTGGCGGCGTCGGCCTCGGCCTGCACGGTCTGTGCCCGGGCGAGCTGCTCGGCGGCGGCCGCCTTGATCCGGTCGGCCTCCTCGGTGGCCTTGGCCACCATCCGGGCCACCTCGGCCTTGGCGGTCTGCGAGCGCTGGGCGCTGGCGGCCTCGCCGTCGGCGACCCGCTGCTCGGCGGCGGCCTCGGACTGGGCCCGCAGTTCCTCGGCGGCCCGGGCGGCCTGGGCCTGGAGCTCGGCGGCCTCCTGGCGGGCCCGCTCGGCGTCCGCCTCGGCCTCGGCGCGCAGCCGTTCGATCTCGGCCTGGGCGCGGGCGGCGGCCTCCTCGGCCCGGCGCTGGTCCTGCTCGACCTGGTCCTTGAGCGCGGCGATCTCGGCCTGGGCGAGGGCGACCCGCTGCTCGGCGGCGGCCAGCGCCTCGGCGTGCAGCTGCTCGGCGGCGGCCTGGGCACCGGCCAGCTGCTGCTGGGCCTCGGTGGCGGCGGTGCCGCGCAGCTGCTCGGCCTCGCCGACGGTCTGCTGGGCCTGCTCGCTGGCGGCCCGCAGCAGTCGCTCGGCGTCGCTCTGGGCGCGGGCCCGGGTGGCCTCGGCGGCGGCCTGGGCCTCGCCGCGGGCGGCGTCGAGGTCGGCGGCGGTCCGGGCGCGGGCCTGGTCGGCGAGGGCCTCGGCCTCGGCGCGGGCGCCGGCCATCATCCGGTCGGCCTCGGCCCGGGCCTCCTGGAGCAGCCGCTGGGCCTCCTGCTCGGTGCCGGCGCGGGTCTGCTCGGCCCAGTTGACGTTCTCGTTGACGTGCTGCTCGGCGGCCCGGCGCAGCTCGACCAGCTCGTCCTCGAGCTGGCGGCGGCGGGCCTGGAGCTCGGCCTCCAGCCGGGCGGTGCGCTCGGCGGCCTCGGCCATCAGGCGCTGGGTGGCCGCCTGGGACTCGCGCAGCTGGCGCTCGGCGTCCGCGCGCAGCGCCTCCGCCTGCATCTCGGCGGTGCGCAGCAGCTGCTCGGCCTGACCGGAGACGGCGTCGAAGGCGCGCGGCTGGGCCAGCTGCCGACGGGACTCGTGCAGCTTGGCCCGGAGCACCTCCACCTGGTAGGCGAGGTCCTCGGCATGCTCGACGGTCTTGTCCCGCTCCTTGCGAAGCCGCTCCATCTCGGCCTCGAACTGGGAGAGGTGATCATCAACCTCGTAGCGGTCGTTGCCCCGCACTGCGCGGTCCCATCCATCTCCTGGTCGCGTCCTCGACCGGGACGACCGCACCGACCCCGTCGGGTCGGCCGGCCGAGCCGGTCCTAACATCCGCGGCCAGCTCCGGACGGGGCCGGAACTGGGGGCGTCCCAGAGGTCCTGGGACCGCCCGCCACGGTCGGAGCCGTGGTCCGATGGGGCGCGCGGTGACCGCGCTCCGCCGACCGGGTGGACTCCTGGGCGAACTCTTGCCTTCTGGAGAATGGTGACAGATCCGTACTGCTTCTGTTCAGCCGTGCCCTGGCTACGGACTCCCCGCGACCCTGGGCAGTGTAGTGGGCCGGGACGGGCCTGTAACCGCCGAGGTGGCTCCTGACGCAGGTTACCGGTGGGTCGGGGGCGACCGGTCGTTACCGGATCAGTGCTCCTCGCCCGGTCAGTGCTCCTCGCCCGGCTGCGCCGAGGTGACCAGCTCGGTCAGCACCCCGCCGCAGTCCTTCGGGTGCAGGAAGGTGATCCGCGAGCCCATCGAGCCGCGGCGCGGCTCCTCGTAGAGCACCCGGACGCCCTTGCCCTTGATCTCGGCGGCATCGGCGTCGACGTCGGCGGTGCCGAAGGCGATGTGGTGCACGCCCTCGCCGTTCTTCGCCAGCCACTTGGCGACCGTGGAGTCCTCCCGGGTGGGCTCCAGCAGCTGGAGGTAGGAGGCGCCGCCGTCGCCGGTGTCGTTGATCTTGAGCATGGCCTCGCGGACGCCCTGCTCCTCGTTCACCTCGCTGTGGAACACCTCGAAGCCGTACGTGGCACGGTAGAACTCGACGGTCTTGTCGAGGTCGAAGCAGGCGATGCCGATGTGGTCGATCCGGGTCAACACGGGGTGCCTCCTGAGGCTCGGGTCGGACCAGTGCAGCGCAGACGACGGGCGCGGCGCCACCGGGCCGCGTGCGAGCCTGATCACACCGCTGCTCCGGTGACGCCCGGGTTACGGGTCAGTACATTGAGCTGCATCCTCCCCCCGGGCCCTGTCGTCGTGCTTAAGACCCGGCAGGTCCACCCTGGCCATGACGTGCGAAGGGGCTCGTGCCATGCCTACCGCTTCCGCTTCCACCACCTCCGTGATCGTCGCGGGTGCCCGCACCCCGATGGGCCGGCTGCTCGGCTCGCTGAAGGGCTTCTCCGGCGCCGACCTCGGCGGCTTCGCGATCAAGGCAGCACTGGAGCGGGCGGGGGTGACGGGCGAGCAGGTGCAGTACGTGATCATGGGCCAGGTGCTGCAGGCCGGCGCCGGCCAGATCCCGGCCCGCCAGGCCGCCGTCAAGGGCGGCATCCCGATGGACGTGCCCGCGCTGACCATCAACAAGGTCTGCCTCTCCGGCCTGGACGCCATCGCGCTGGCCGACCAGCTGATCCGGGCCGGCGAGTTCGACATCGTGGTGGCCGGTGGCCAGGAGTCGATGACCAACGCCCCGCACCTGCTGCCGAAGTCCCGCGAGGGCTTCAAGTACGGCGCCATCGAGATGCTCGACGCGATGGCCTACGACGGCCTGACCGACCCGTGGGAGAACATCCCGATGGGTGAGTCCACCGAGCGCCACAACACCCGCCTGGGCATCGGCCGCGAGGTGCAGGACGAGATCGCCGCCCGCTCGCACCAGCGGGCCGCCGCCGCGCAGAAGAACGGCGTGTTCGAGGCCGAGATCGTCCCGGTGGCGATCCCGCAGCGCAAGGGCGAGCCGGTGCTGTTCAGCCAGGACGAGGGCATCCGCGCCGACACCACGGCCGAGGGCCTGGGCAAGCTGCGCCCGGCCTTCACCAAGGACGGCACCATCACCGCCGGCACCGCCTCGCAGATCTCCGACGGCGCCGCCGCGGTCGTGGTGATGAGCAAGGCCAAGGCCGAGGAGCTGGGCCTGAGCTGGATCGCCGAGATCGGCGCGCACGGCAACGTGGCCGGCCCGGACACCTCGCTGCAGTCCCAGCCGTCCAACGCGATCAAGCACGCGGTGGCCAAGGAGGGCATCGCGGTCGAGGACATCGACCTGATCGAGATCAACGAGGCCTTCGCCGCGGTGGCCCACCAGTCGATGCTGGACCTCGGCGTGGACGCCGAGAAGGTGAACGTCAACGGTGGCGCGATCGCGCTGGGTCACCCGATCGGGATGTCCGGCGCCCGTCTGGTGCTGCACCTGGCGCTGGAGCTGGGCCGGCGCGGCGGCGGGATCGGCGCGGCCGCGCTGTGCGGCGGCGGCGGCCAGGGCGACGCCCTGATCATCCGGGTCCCGAAGGCCTGAACCGGCTGCCCGGCCTGAGCCGGTGTCCTTGGCGGCGCCTCCGCGAGCGTGCGGGGGCGCCGCCGTTCGAGTTCCGGAGTCTTCGAGTTCCGGAGTTGAGGAGAAGAGCACCATGATCGACGTGCCGGCCCTGGTCGAGCAGGCCCGCGCCGGGCGCCCGCGCGCGGTGGCCCGACTGATCACCCTGGTCGAGAACGCCGCCCCCGAGCTGCGCGAGGTGATGGCCGCGCTCGCGCCGTACACCGGGCAGGCGTACACGGTGGGCCTGACCGGCTCGCCCGGCGTGGGCAAGTCCACCTCCACCTCGGCGCTGGTGACCGCCTACCGCCGGCTCGGCAAGCGGGTCGGGGTGCTCGCGGTCGACCCGTCCTCGCCGTTCTCCGGCGGCGCGCTGCTCGGCGACCGGGTGCGGATGCAGGACCACGCCACCGACCCGGAGGTCTTCATCCGCTCCATGGCCACCCGCGGCCACCTGGGCGGGCTCTCCTGGGCGGCCCCGCAGGCGCTGCGGGTGCTGGACGCGGCGGGCTGCGAGGTGATCCTGGTGGAGACCGTCGGGGTCGGGCAGTCCGAGGTGGAGGTGGCCGCGCAGGCGGACACCGCCGTGGTGCTGCTGGCGCCCGGGATGGGCGACGGGATCCAGGCGGCCAAGGCCGGGATCCTGGAGATCGGCGACGTCTTCGTGGTCAACAAGGCGGACCGGGACGGCGCGGACGCCACTGCGCGGGAACTGAGCCACATGCTGGGCCTGGGCGAGTCCCGCAAGCCGGGGGACTGGCGGCCGCCGATCGTCAAGACGGTGGCGGCCCGCGGCGAGGGCGTGGACGAGGTGGTCGAGGCGCTGGAGAAGCACCGCGGCTGGCTGGAGGAGCACGGCGAGCTGGCCGCCCGCCGGCAGCGCCGGGCGGCCCAGGAGGTCGAGGCGATCGCGCTGGCCCAGCTGCGGGCCCGGATCGGCGACCTGCGCGGCGACCGGCACCTGGCCGCGCTGGCCGAGCAGGTCGCGGCCGGCCGGCTGGACCCGTACGGCGCGGCCGACGAGCTGATCGCCGGACTGACCGAGGGTTAGGGCCGGCCGGTCTTGGGGACGGCGGGTCGTCACGTGCGCCGCGCTGCGCGGCCGCTCGGGCTCAGGCCCGGCCGCGCAGCGCCCGCAGGTGCTCGGCGATCGGGGCGAGCGCGGTGTACATCGCGTCCAGCTGCTCGTCGTCGAAGCGGTCGATGAAGTGCGCCCGGACGCTGCGCACGTGGTCCGGGGCGGCCTTGCGCAGGGTCTGCCAGCCGTGCTCGGTGAGGTGGGCGTACAGGCCGCGGCGGTCGCCCGGACACTCCTGGCGCAGCACCAGGCCGGCGCTCTCCATCCGGGTGATCTGGTGCGAGAGGCGGCTCTTGGACTGCAGGGTGGCGGTGGCCAGGTCGGTCATCCGCATCCGGTGGTCGGGCGACTCGGAGAGCACCACCAGGATCTCGTAGTCGTTGATCGCCAGGTCGTGCCCCTGCAGCTCCCGGCCGAGCTGGTACTCCAGCAGCCGGCTGACCTCCAGGTGGGCGCGCCAGAGCCGCTGCTCCCGGGCCGTCAGCCAGGGGGCGTCATCCGGGGTGGGCGCGGCCGGGGGTTCGGTCGGCTCGGGGGCGTTGGTCTCCATACCGACCATGGTACTCGGTATTGTTCAACTTTCTACAATATTTGAGGACCGGCCGGGCAGTACGACCGGGGTGATCGTACTGCCCGGTACGTTCCGGCGGGACCGGTCAGGCGTGCACCGGCGCGCCCAGGGCGGCCTGCTCGACCTCCAGCAGCGAGGCCGAGTGGCGCTCCGCCTCGAAGGCCTTGACGCCGCCGCGCAGCCCGAAGAGTCGCTTGCCGAGCAGGATCCAGAGCACCGCCAGCACGTTGAGCGCCATGGTGGCCACCTTGAAGCCGCTGACGTGCTCGTGCAGCTCGTAGCCCTCCAGCGGGAGGAAGGCGGCGGTGGCGATCACCGCGAGGTACTCCGCCCAGCGCTTGCCCAGCCACAGGCCCACGCCCTCGACCGACTCGATCAGCGAGTACGCCAGCACGCCGCCCGCGACGTAGACCAGCGTCTTGTGCTTGTAGTCGAAGCTCTTGCGGATGCTGTCGATCACCGAGGCGTGTTCCAGGTCCCAGTGGAAGTGGTCGGCCACCGGCTTGAAGACCGTCAGGTCCTGGTCGAAGAGCTGGTGCAGCGCGTCCTGGCTGTTGGAGAACTTCCACACCGCCCAGGCGACCAGGATGCCCAGCACGCCGCGGAAGCCGCGCTCGACCGCGAGCAGCTTCAGCACGAAGGCGTCGCGCAGCGCCTTGCCGCGCAGCACCGCCGGCGCCTGGTCGGCCGGGCCGCTGCCGTGCGGCTCGCCGATCGCGAAGTCGCCGCAGCGCAGGCAGCGCCAGGCGGCACCCGCCGCGGTGGCGGTGTGCAGCCGCGAGCGCAGTGCCGGCTCGCTGGGTGCGTAGGTGGTGTGTCCGCGCTTGGCGCAGACCCGTCGGTTCCAGTCCCGCTTGGCCATAGGTTCGTCCCCCGTCCGGTGGCGTCGCGCCCGGCGGCCGGGCGCGCGGGCAGCAAGGATAGCGACCCGCTCCGACGGCCCGTCAGGGGCGCGTGACGGTGTGATCTGCCCCACCGTGGGCCACCCCCGGCGCGGGTCGGCGGCCCCGATCTGCCCATAATGGGCGACGGCTTGTGCCCCCGTTCACAAGCGACCCGTCACTCCGTGAGGTAGTTCGCCATGCAGAACAGCGCCGCCGCCCACCGCCTGCGCCTCGTCTCGGCCCCCGAGGGCCTGTCCTTCATACTCCTGCTGATCGGGGTGGTGCTGAAGTCGACCACCAGCTTCAACCCGGTCCCGGTGCTCGGCTGGGTGCACGGCCTGCTCTTCATCGCCTACGTGGCCTTCCTCTACCTGGCCTGGCAGAAGGAGCGCTGGGACACCAAGAAGGTGGCGGTGCTCTTCGTGCTGTCGGTGCTGCCGACCGGCGGCTTCTTCGCCGAGCGGATGCTGGCCAGGGACGAGCGCGGCGCGGCGGCTCCGGCCACCGCCTGATCCGCTCGGATGTTCGGTCCCACCATGCGGATTCCCGCCGTTCGGTGACCCGCCCGCCGGTACGGTGTGGAGGTGACAAAGCCGCTCGCCCTCGACTTCGACCCGATCGCCCGTGCCGACGAGTTGTGGGCCCGCCGCTGGGGTTCGGCGCCGTCGATGGCGGCGATCACCTCGGTGATGCGCGCCCACCAGATCCTGCTCGGGCGGGTCGACGCGGTGGTCAAGCCGTACGGCCTGACCTTCGCCCGGTACGAGGCGCTGGTGCTGCTCAGCTTCAGCCGCACCGGCGAGCTGTCGCTCTCCAAGATCGGCGAGCGGCTGATGGTCCACCCGACCAGCGTCACCAACACCGTCGACCGCCTGGAGAAGGCCGGCCTGGCCTCCCGCCGGCCCAATCCGCTGGACGGGCGGGGCGTGCTGGCCGCGATCACCGAGCGCGGGCGCGCGGTGGTCGAGCAGGCCACCCGCGAGCTGATGGCGATCGACTTCGGACTGGAGTCCTACGACGCGGAGCAGTGCCAGCAGGTGTTCGACCTGCTCCGCCCCCTGCGGGTGGCGGCCGGCGACTTCGCCGAGCCCCCGGCGCAGTGATCACCGGATCGGCGGTTACCCTCGGATGAGCCGTGCGGCTCCCCCCGAAACCCCCGTGCAACGACGAAGGCTGGCCCGACCATGAAGCAGAGTGTGGTGACCCGCTACCGGGTCATGGCGTACCTCACCGGCGTGCTGCTGATCCTGCTGACCATCGCCTGCATCGCCAAGTACGTGCTGAACGTGGCCAACGCGGACGACTTCGTCGTGCCGATCGGCATGGCGCACGGCTGGCTGTACGTGGTCTACCTGGTCTTCGCCTTCGACATGGCCAGCAAGGCCAAGATGCCGCTCGGCCGGATGGCCTGGATCCTGCTGGCCGGCACCGTGCCGACCGCGGTGTTCTTCGTCGAGCGCCGGGTCACCCGCGAGCTGGCGCCGCTGTTCGCCCCGGCCGAGCCGAAGGCCGAGCAGGCCGCCGGCGTCTGAGCGCATCCCGAACCCCTCGAGCGGGCCCCCACTGCGGTGGGGGTCCGCTCGCGTTTTGATGGATGCCGTGGCGGGGGGCCATCGACAATTAGTAGGACGTCCGAGTAAATTACTAGGACGTCCTACCATCGACTGCGAGCGGGAGCGAGCCCCATGGACGCCGAGGAGATCGAGCGCGGCAGACAGCGTTGGCAGCAGCGCTACGACAGCGCCCGCAAGCGCGACGCCGACTTCACCACCCTGTCCGGCGAGAGCGTCGAGCCGGTCTACGGCCCCGCGCCCGGCGAGGCCCGCGAGGGCTTCGAGCGGATCGGCTGGCCGGGCGAGTACCCGTTCACCCGTGGCCTGCACCCCACCGGCTACCGCGGTCGGACCTGGACCATCCGGCAGTTCGCCGGCTTCGGCAACGCCGAGCAGACCAACGAGCGCTACCGGATGATCCTCGCGGCCGGCGGCGGCGGCCTCTCGGTCGCCTTCGACATGCCGACCCTGATGGGCTACGACTCCGACGACGCGCGCTCGCTCGGCGAGGTCGGCCACTGCGGGGTGGCGATCGACTCGGCCGCCGACATGGAGGTCCTCTTCAAGGACATCCCGCTGGGCGACGTCACCACCTCGATGACGATCAGCGGCCCGGCGGTGCCGATCTTCTGCATGTACCTGGTGGCCGCCGAGCGGCAGGGCGTCGACCCGGGCGTGCTCAACGGCACCCTGCAGACCGACATCTTCAAGGAGTACATCGCGCAGAAGGAGTGGCTCTTCGCCCCCGAGCCGCACCTGCGCCTGATCGGCGACCTGATGGAGTACTGCGCCGAGGGCATCCCGGCCTACAAGCCGCTCTCGGTCTCCGGCTACCACATCCGCGAGGCCGGGGCCACCGCCGCCCAGGAGCTCGCCTACACGCTGGCCGACGGCTTCGCCTACGTCGAGCTCGGCCTCTCCCGAGGCCTGGACGTGGACGTCTTCGCCCCCGGCCTGTCCTTCTTCTTCGACGCCCACCTCGACTTCTTCGAGGAGATCGCCAAGTTCCGTGCGGCCCGCCGGATCTGGGCCCGCTGGCTGCGCGACGCCTACGGCGCCAAGACCGACAAGGCCCAGTGGCTGCGCTTCCACACCCAGACCGCCGGGGTCTCGCTGACCGCCCAGCAGCCCTACAACAACGTGGTGCGCACCGCCGTGGAGGCGCTCTCCGCGGTGCTCGGCGGCACCAACTCGCTGCACACCAACGCGCTGGACGAGACCCTGGCGCTGCCCTCCGAGCAGGCCGCGGAGATCGCGCTGCGCACCCAGCAGGTGCTGATGGAGGAGACCGGGGTGGCCAACGTGGCCGACCCGCTGGGCGGTTCCTGGTACGTGGAGGCGCTGACCGACCGGATCGAGGCGCAGGCGGAGGAGATCTTCGCCAGGATCCTGGCCAAGGGCAGCCCGGACCACCCGATCGGCCCGATGACCGCCGGCATCCTGCGCGGGATCGAGGAGGGCTGGTTCACCGGCGAGATCGCCGAGGCCGCCTTCCAGTACCAGGTCGCGGTGGAGAAGGGCGCCAAGCGGGTGGTGGGCGTCAACTGCTTCCCCGGCTCGGTCACCAAGGACCTGGAGATCCTGCGGGTCAGCCACGAGGTGGAGCGCGAGCAGGTGCGGGTGCTGGGCGCCCGCCGGGCGGCGCGCGACGAGGCCGCGGTGCGGGCCGGGCTGGACGCGATGCTGGCGGCGGCCCGGGAGGGGTCGAACATGATCCCGCCGATGCTGCAGGCGGTCCGGGCCGAGGCGACCCTGGGCGAGATCTGCGACGCGCTGCGCAAGGAGTGGGGGATCTACCGGGAGCCGGCCGGCTTCTGAGCGGACCCCGCGAGCCGAACGGCCGCCGGGCGGGAGTCGTCCCGCCCGGCGGCCGTTCGGCTTGGGAGTGGCCTGCGGGCGCGGGAACACCGACCGGTTCGGCACGGTGGGACGATCCCGTTGTTTGACGGTTCCGTGGTCGCCACGGCAGAATCCTGCAATTTGTGACCAACTTGTCTGAGGATCATTCCGGGTCGGGCCGCCGGCCGTCCCTGCCGAGAGCACTCCGATCGCGCGGCACGGTGGCCGAACTGTTCACCGGGCGCAACAACAGCCTGGGCCTCCTGCGGCTGGTGATGGCCGGGTCCGTGATCTTCTCCCACGCCGGAGTGCTGGGCTTCGGCAGCGTCAGTCTGCTGAATCGTTCCTTCCACGGCCAGACGAATGTCGGAAACCTCGCGGTCTACGGCTTCTTCGTCCTCTCCGGCATCCTGGTCACCCGCAGCGGCGCCCGCCTGGGCATCGGCCGCTTCCTCTGGCACCGCGCGCTCCGCCTGCTCCCGGGGCTGTGGACCTGCCTGCTGGTCACCGGCCTGGTCATCGTGCCGCTCGCCTACTACCGGTTGCACGGCGGCAGCCTGGCCGGCTTCTGGCAGCACCCGGACAGCCCGTTCGAGTACCTGCGGAACAACCTCTTCGCCGGCGAGTACCAGACCGAGGTCGCCGGCGTGATGCACCAGGGCGCCCAGAAGGGTCTGATCTACGACCCCGAGCTCAACGGATCGCTCTGGTCGCTCAAGTACGAGATGCTCTGCTACTTCGCAGTGGCCCTGCTCGGCTGGTCCGGCGTCCTGCAGCGCGCCCGGCGCACGATCGTGGTGGTGACCGCCGCACTGGCCGTGCCGGTGCTCGGCGACGCATTGCCCACCCGCTTCCTCGACCCGCGCTCGGTGCCCCGCCCGTCGGTGCTGATCCCGCATATGGGCTCGGTGAACCTCAGCTACCTGCTCTACCTGGCCATCGCCTTCGCCATGGGCGCGCTGATCGAGCTCTACCGCGATCGGATCCCGGTCAACGACCTCCTGGGCGTGCTGTGCGGCGTCACGGTGGTCGCCACCCTGCTGGAGGGGTACTTCTTCGTCATCGGCCTGCCCGCCTTCGCCTACCTGCTGCTCTGGCTGGCCATCCGGCTGCCCGGCCCGCTGCGCCGGATCGGCGCCAAGAACGACTACTCCTACGGCCTCTACATCTACGGCTTCCCGGTCGAACAGCTGCTGGCCGCGTTCCACGCCGGCCACCTCGGCCGCCTGGGCTTCTCCGCGCTGGCCTTCGCCCTGACCCTGCTCCTCGCCGCCGCCTCCTGGCACCTGGTCGAACGTCCGGCCCTCCGCCTGAAGGACATCGGCCGCCGCTCCGGCCCCGGCCGCTCCGGCAGCACACCGCCGCGCCGGACAGAGGCTCCCACCGCGGAGCTCCAGCACTCCTGACCCCGATGCCACTGACCGAGTCAGTGGCATCGCGGTTTGCCGGGCCGGTCGCTCAGCAGGGCTGGTAGAGGCCGGGGTTGAGCAGCAGGTCGGTGAACCGGCGGATCCACTGCGGGGTCAGCGGCTCGCCGATCACCAGCATCCGGTGTTCGACCGCGCCCGCGATGGTGTCGAAGATGATGTCGATCTCCTCGGCCGCGACCGTCGCGTCGGCCTCGGCGGAGAGTTCGCCGCGCGCCGCCGCGTTCGCCAGCCCCTGGTGCACCAGGACCTTCTGCGGGTCGACGATGTGCTCGCGGATCCGGCGGCGCAGCTGCGGGTCGCGGCTGCCCTCGGCGAAGACCGCGAGCAGCGCGGCCTGGCTCTCCGGGCGGGCCAGCACCGCGGCGAACTGGGTCACCACGTCCTCGATGTCGGCCCGCAGGCTGCCGCGGTCGGTCATCTCCAGCTCGTCGAAGAGGCTCGCCACGGCGTCCACCACCAGCTCGTTCTTGGACGGCCAGCGGCGGTAGAGGGTGGTCTTGGCAACGCCCGCCCGGAGGGCGACGTGGCCCATGGTCAGTCCGCCCCAGCCGAGCTCGGCCAGCGCCTCCCGGGTCGCGTCGAGGATCGCCTGGTCCGCGGCGGCGCTGCGCGGGCGCCCCTTGCTGCGGGGTGGGGCCGGCTGCTGGGTGGGGGCCACCGGGCCTCCTTGCATGTACCGATGAGTAGCTTGGGTGGGGGTTGCAACCGTATCCAGTGTTCACCATCGATGAGAAGTGGCTTACATCACGTGGTTGACAGGCTTGCGGGACTTGCGAGCCGGGGGTCGGACCCAGATACGCTACGACCTGTAGCGAATAGAGCGGCAACCACGTGCCGGCCCTGTGGGAGGGGCGGGTGCGGGGCGCGGGTGGGGATCCGCGCCGCACGAGCCCCTGTCGCCCGCCCGCGGGCCGGCAGGGACGGAACGGCTACCAGGGTGGCCGGCTCCGCACTGTAGGGGAGCGGAGCCGGCGCGAAGCCCCATGGGCGCGGCATCGACGCGGACTTTCCCGGCGGATGGCGCCCGGCACTCGCGCGAACGGGGGAGGATGGTGCCATGCAGCCACGGAACACGCATCTGAACAGCGCCGCCCTGCGCGGTGCGGTCGACCTCGCCGCGGTCAAGGCGGCCGGCGAGGCCGCGCAGAAGGCCGAGCAGGCCCGCGCCGAACGCGCCCGCCAGGCCGCCGCCGCCGAGGCCGCCGGAATGCCGGCCCCGGGGGCCGGTTACCCCCTGGTCCTCGACGTCACCGAGGAGACCTTCGAGGACGAGGTCGTCCAGCGCTCCGCCGAGGTTCCGGTGGTGGTGGACTTCTGGGCCGAGTGGTGCGGCCCGTGCAAGCAGCTGAGCCCGATCCTGGAGCGGCTCGCCGAGGAGTACGCCGGCCGGATCGTGCTGGCCAAGATCGACGTCGACCAGAACCAACTGCTGGCGCAGCAGTTCGGCATCCAGAGCATCCCGGCCGTGATGGCCGTGGTGGCCGGCCAGCTGGTGCCGCTCTTCCAGGGGGCGGAGAACGAGACCAACGTCCGCAAGGTGCTGGATCAGCTGATCCAGGTGGCCGAGCAGCGCTTCGGCATCGTCGGCGGCGCCGGCCTGCCCGCCGGTGAGGGGGCTCCCGAGGACGCCGTGCTGCCGCAGCGTCCCGAGGACCCGGCGCTGGCCGCCGCCCACGACGCGCTGGACAGCGGCGACCTGGCGGCTGCGGTCGAGGCCTATCAGAACGTGCTGGGCGAGCAGCCGGGCAACACCGAGGCCCAGCTCGGGCTGGCCCAGGCGGTGCTGCTGCAGCGGGTGCAGGGGCTGGACGCACAGGCGGTGCGCACGGCGGCCGCGAACGACCCCAAGGACGTCAAGGCCCAGCTGGACGCGGCCGACCTGGACCTGGTGGGCGGTCACGTCGAGGACGCCTTCGGTCGCCTGGTGGACGCCGTCGGCCGGACCGCGGGTGCCGACCGGGACGCCGCGCGGGTCCGCCTGCTGGAGCTGTTCGAGGTGATCGGCGCGGACGACCCGCGGGTCACCGCTGCCCGCTCGGCCCTGGCCCGGGTGCTGTTCTGACCCGCTGACCCGCCGTCCGGTGCGGAGCGCCGGGACGACGGGCCGCGGACCCGCAGCTCGCGGGAGGCCTGAGTGCCTCCGGGGGCCGGGCGGGAGCGGCGGTTGATGGCACGCCAGATGACCTGCGGTGTCGTGAGTGATAAGGCGACAATCGTGTCAATCTCGCGAGGGTTTATCAAATCTTGACAACAACGGCGCGTAGTCACCTTGGGTGACTGCGCGCCGTTGTTCGTCCCTGTTTCCAGGGGATTTCGTCGATGCGACGCCGGGATTTCGTCACACTACGTCAATGTCATGGACTGGTCATGATCAACGAAGGTGGCTATTGGATTACCAGTCAGTAATGGGCCCCTTGTGCTCCGGCCGGGATTCCAGCACGATCGGCTCGCCCGGTCCCTCACTTCACTCCCCGGCAGTCTGCCGGACACCTGTGCGGTGCGGGTCCCCACCGGGTAACCGCCGTCGAGTTGCGGCGGTTGAGAGGAGCAGGGGGGTGTCCGCGTCCCACCGCGGTTCCTGTTCCTCACACGGTCGCGCGACCCCGCGCGGCTGCTTGGTTGTCGCTCGGGGGTGATCGCCCGTCGTCAGGTCTTCCTGCTCGGCGTCGGCGCTATCGGCTACCGAGGACGTAGTTCGTCTCCCATCCCAGGACGGATCCGCAGCGTGTCGGACCCGACCGGAGATGTACGTCCGAGAAGGAGGACACGCATGTCCAAGACTTACGGCAAGACCCGCTGGAAGCGCTTCGCCCTGGTGATGATCCCCAGCATCGCCGCCACCACCGGCATCGGCATCAGCATCGCCCAGAGCGCGCTGGCCGCCTCGTTCAGCGTCTCCGGCCAGGACTTCAAGGTCACCGCCGACCAGCTGCACGGCACCAACTTCGCCCAGTTCGGCTCGGTCGACGTCGGCTCCGACAAGACCCCGCACGTGGTCGCGATCTCGGCCTTCGACACCGCGAGCATCCACAACCTGTGCCAGTCGGTCGTCTACCACCTGGGCCCGCTGGGCACCTACACCCTGCAGCTGCACGCGGGCACCGCGGCGGTCAACGGCGACCTCGCCACCGACCAGAAGCAGGTCCAGGCGCAGAACATGCTGATCGACCTGGACCAGCTGAACGCCGACGCGAAGTTCAGCCACATCGACATCGGCCGGGACGCGTCGACCCTGAACGGCAGCGCCACCAACGGCTGGAAGGCGGCCGACGGCAGTGGCCTGCCGACCGGCGCCACCGGCTTCGCGCAGGCCGCCCAGTCCGCCGACCTGTCCAACGTGCAGCAGCAGGCGTGGGCCACCTCGGCCGGCACCTTCTCGCTGCCGGGTCTCAGCCTCAAGATCGTCTCGGGCGACAACGAGTGCTACTAGGCCGTTCCTGACGGGATGTCCGGCCCGACCGGGCACCCGGCACGAATGAACGGATGAGACCGGGGCCGCGCGGCCCCGGTACCCAGGGGGCGGCGCGCATCGAGCCGTCCCCTGGCCGCACACCCCAAGCTCGTCCCCTCGGACAGATCCACGAGTCGGACAGATCCACGAGGAGTTCCATCGTGACCAGCGCAACTGCCCCTTCCTGGCCCGACGGCGCCGGCCTGTTCACCCGGGTGCGACTGCGGTTCCGTGCCTGGCGCCGGACCCGGCCGTTCTGGGGCGGCCTGATCTCCGCGGTGGGCGGGCTGCCGATCCTGTACTTCCCGTACGCCCACCTGACCCTGTCCGGGGTCACCATGACGATGTCCACCACGGCGGGCGCCGGTTCGCTGGTGATCGGGCTGCTGATGATCGCGCTCGCGCTCTCCGCCTGGTTCCAGCCGGTGATCAGAGTCTTCTGCGGGATCGGCGTCACCATCCTGACCCTGATCTCGATCCCGGTCTCCAACCTGGGCGGCTTCGGGCTGGGCCTGATCCTCGGTCTGATCGGCGGCGGCCTGCTCTGCTCCTGGGCGCCGCTGCAGGAGCCCAAGGCCAAGCGGGCGCGCAGGGGCGCGCCGGTCGCCGCCGAGGCCGAGGCCGGTGCTGCCGCGGTGGCCGGGGCCGGTGTGGCCGCCTCCGTCGCGACGCTGCCCGAGCAGGCGGCTGCGGAGCCGGCCGTCGAGTCCGCCGAGGCCGAGCTCCCGGCCGAAGCCGCTGCCGAGGCCGCGACCGTGGTGCTCCCCGAGCAGCAGTCCGGCGCGACCGAGCAGGCGGGGGACGCGAAGTGACCGCGCCGGACGAGCAAGCGCAGCAGCCGGTCGCCAAGGGGCCCCGGCACGCGGCGCCGCGGGCGAGCGGGCGCAAGCGGGCCCGGCTGCTGGCCTTCACCGCCGTCCCGACCGCCCTGCTGATGGGCAGCACCGTGGTCCCCGAGCTGACCGCCTCGGCCGCCACCAACCCGTCCTGCGCGGCGGCCGCCAACGCGCCCACCACGATCACCCAGGTCCCCAAGAGCGAGCTCACCCCGGTCCCGAACCCGACCGCCACCCCGGGCGCAGCGGCCGCCACCCCTACGCCGAAGCCCACGGCCACCCCGAGCACCAAGGCCGCCGCGCCCACCACCCCGGCCCCGGCCACCCCGAGCACCGCCGCGCCGAGCACGCAGGGCACCCCGAGCACACAGGGCACCCCGAGCACCGCCGGCGCGCCCGCCCAGAAGGCCGCCACCACCACCGGTGGCCAGCCGGTCAGCGCCGCCTTCGTCGCGCCCTCCGCCGCCCAGCAGCAGGCCGCCGCCGCGACGACCAGCCACGTGGTGCAGGCGGACGACGGCAGCGGGAACCTGCTCGGCGACATCATCAACGGCATCGTCGGGATCTTCACCCCCGGCGGCCACCAGAGCCAGCCGCCGCAGCCGACCCCCTCGCCCTCGGCCTCCGCCACGCCGAGCACGCCCGCGCCGCCGGCCCAGCCCGCCGCGCCGTCCTCCGCCCCTGCCGCCGCCCAGCCCCAGCCGGCGG
>NZ_JBNQTI010000058.1:0-45880 GCF_050325825.1 Kitasatospora sp. LaBMicrA B282 | reverse complement strand
CCCCTCCGCCAAGCCGTCCGCCGCCCCCGACCCGGCCCCCTCCGCCGACGCCGCGCCGCACCCGGGCGCCGCCGCCGGGGCCGGTCACCAGGACGGCGGCAGCACCGGCCAGGAGAGCGCGCACCAGGCCGACACCGCCGCCGAGGAGCCGGCCGGCGACTACACCGGCGCGCTCGCCGCCGCGGGCGCCGGGGTGCTGCTCGCCGCCGTGCTGATCGGCTCGGTCGCCCACCGGCGCGGCGCCCAGCAGCGGGCCCGCCGCCCCCGGCACCGGATCCCGCTGCCCACCCCGCCGGCCGCCGACTTCGAGGCCGAGCTGCGCACCCGGCAGGACACCTCCGGCCTGGACCTGCTGAACCGCTCGCTGCGCTCGATGGCCCGCAACGTCAGCCGGAGCGGCAAGCGCCTGCCGGCCCTGGCCGCCGTCCGGGTCACCCCGGGCGGCACCGTCGAGCTGCACCTGGCCGCCGCGGCGGTGCCGATCACGCCGTTCCGCGCCGCGCACGCGCCCAACGTCTGGTGGTGCTCGGCCGACTCGCCCGACCTGCTCTCCGCCCAGCAGGCCGCCAAGGTGCCCGCGCCCTACCCCGCACTGGTCACCCTGGGCAGCGCCGGCGACGGCGCCACGGTGCTGGCCGACCTGGAGACGGCCCGGCTGCTGCACCTGTCCGGCCACCCGGACGACGCGCGGGCGGTGCTGCGCACCATCGCCCTGGAGCTGGCGCACAGCCCGCTGGCCGACCGGCTCAGCCTGCACCTGGTCGGCTTCTCCGAGGACCTGCCGGTCTCCGCCACCGTCGCCGACCGGGTGCACCGCTACCCGTCGCTGGAGACCGCGCTGGCCGCCCTGGAACCCCGGCTCGCCAAGGCCCGCACCGCGCTGACCGCGGTCGGCGCGGCCCACCCGCGCGACGCCCGCAGCCGGGCCCACGCGGACGACGCGCTGATCCCGGAGATCGTGCTCTCCGCCCAGCCGCCGATCGGTGACGTGCCCTCGGAGCTCGGCCGGCTGCTGGACGGCCGCCCGCGCACCTGCCTGGCCGTGGTAGCCCGGGCGCCGGAGCGCGGCACCGGCCCGGTGGCCCGTTGGACGCTGCCGAGCACCGGTCAGGTGACCCTGCCCGGCCTGCACCTCTCCTTCGAGCTCCAGCGGCTGACCGACGAGCAGTTCGGCCACTGGAGCGAGCTGCTGACCACCGCCGCCTCCACCGAGCAGCGTCCCGCGCCGTCCTGGACCTTCGACGGCGAGGAGTTGGAACCCGCCGACCTGCCGAAGCCGGTGCCGGTGCTGGCGGGTGTGGCGAACGGCACCGCGCCGTTCGTCGGCGACTCGCTGCCCGAGGGCCCGCCGGAGAGCGGAACGCGGCTGATCGCGCGGGTGATCGGGACCGGCAACAGCCCGTTCGCCAGCGCGGACCCGGCGGGCGCACCGGCGGGCGCGTTGGGCGCGGTGAGTCCGGTCAGTCCCGTGAGCCCGGTGATTCCGGTCGGCCCGGTCAGCCAGGTCGGCCTGGTCAGTCCGGTGGGTCCGGCCATCCCGTCCGGCTCGCGGGTGCTGCCCCGGCACAGCAGCAACGGCCGCGGGCTGCGGGCGAGCAACGGACAGCCGGTCGCGGCGCTCACCCCGGCGGCTGTGCCGCCCCCGGCGATCGAGCCGCCCGCCGTCGAACCCCCGGCCGTCGAGCCCGTGTCCGTCGAGCCGGTCCCCGTCGAGCCCCCCGCGGTCGAGCCCCCCGTCGCCGAGACGCTGACGACCCAGAGCCCCACGACCCAGACCCCCGCCCCCGAACCCCTCCCCACCCACGACGTCGCCCCCGCGACCACCGCGCCCGACCCGCGCACCCCGCTGCGCCCCGACCCGGTGCCGGCCACCCCGCCGGGTGGCACCTCCACCACGTCCGTCAAGGCCCGGACCGACGCCGACGACCTGCTCGCCATCCTCCGCTCGCCCGAGGCGCACGCGATCCGCACCACTCCCCGGGTGCGCCTGCTCGGCCCGGTGGACCTGCTCGGCGCCTGCGGCGAGGCCGACCCCGCCCGGGTGCCCGCCCTCACCGAGCTGGCCGCCTACCTGGCGCTGCACCCGGGGACCGACCCCGAGGCCGCCGACCGGGCCCTGCACCCGGGTGACCACGCCCGCCCCGACCAGCTGCCGCCGGCCGGCTGCGCGGCGCTGGCGGCCTGGGTCGGCGGTGACGCCGACGGTCGCGCCTACCTGCGCCAGGACGCCGGCGCCCACTCCTTCGCCCCGACCGTGACCTGCGACTGGGACGAGTTCCGCAGCCTCTACCGCCGCGGCATGCGCAGCACCAGCACCACCGCCGACGCCGCACTCGCCCACGCGCTGGCCCTGGTCCGCGGCGCCCCGTTCGCGGAGACCCCGAACACCGCCTACGGCTGGGCGGAGGCGCCCCGGCAGGACATGCTGGCGGCGATCGTCGACACGGCCCACGAACTCGCCGCCCGCCGCCTCCAGTACGGCGACCACCGCAGCGCCGAGGCGGCGGTCTTCCGCGGCCTCGCGGTCGCCCCGGACGTGGAGCTGCTGCACCGCGACCTGTTCTACGCCTACGCCTCCGCCGGCGCCCGCGACCAGTTGCTCAAGGCCGTCAACCGCCTGGACGCCCTGAGTCGCCGCACCGGCCGCAGCCTGGACCCGGACACCGTCGCCCTGCTCCGCGACCTGCTCTCCAGCCCCTGACCGTCCAAGGGCGTCCGGAGGGTGTCCGGGAGCGTCCGGGACTGTCCGGGGTGGTGCTCGACCCGTTGTCTTCCGTTCCTCCGGTTGGTGAGCTTCGGGGTGTCCCCGGCGCCAACTCCGGGGCGGAGTCGACTCCTTGGAGGAGCACCATGCGATTCACCAGGACCAGGAAGCGCCTCGCCGCCGCCGCGATCGCCGCGGTGGCGATGGGCGGCATCGGGCTCGGGACCGCGTCCTCGGCCCAGGCCGCCAACGAGGGCGACCATCCGTTCGGCTACGGGCCCTGTGCGGCGATCGAGAAGATCCAGCTCGGGAGCGACGGCCACGACTACATGGCGATCGACCCGACCGCCACCGACGGCAACTGTCTGTTCGGCATCTTCAACCGCAACAGCTGGAGCTGGATCTACGGCGCGACCACCAGCGGGGCCGAGTCACCGTACTACTACGACGGCCCGGGCATGAGCCTGGAGGCGTGTCTGATCGACCAGACCGACAGCAACACCTGGGCGTGCGGCCCGATCAACTGAGCAAGTCGCGGTGCGTGAGGTGGGAGCGGGCCCGTGCGGGTCCGCTTCCACTTGTGGCCCCCGATCCTCCTGGGCCCGAACGTGAGGCTGATCGGCTGCGTCTGGGGCGCGACCTCCCCTCAGGTGTGCGACCCGCTCAACTGAGCGAGTCCAGCAGCGCCCGCGCCTCGGCCGCCTCGGGGATGCCCAGCGCGGTGTGGATCTCGAGGGCCTGTTCGGCGTGCTGCCGGGCGGCGTCGGGTTCGCCCAGGCGCTGGTGCGTGCGCGCCAGCCCGTGGTGGATGCGGCCGAGGTTGTACCGCTCGCCGGTGTGCGGCAGGTACTCGAGCGCGGCCCGGTAGTGCTCGAGGGCGCTCGCCGGCGCGTCCATGGCCAGCAGGGCGTCACCGAGCAGGGTGTGCGCCTCGGCCTGACCGAAGGTGTCGCGGAGGTCCCGGTGCAGGTCCAGCGCCTCCTGGTACAGGTCGAGGGCCTCCGGGTGGCGTTGCAGCTTCTGCTGGTGCTCGCCGAACTGTTGGAGCACGATGGCCTGGCCGAGGCGGTTGCCGCTGCGGCGGTGGAACTCCAGCGCCTCGCGGTGGTAGGCCAGGGCCTCTTCCAGTAGTCCGAGCCTGGTCAGCGTGGGTCCCAGATTGGTCAGGACGATCGCCTCGACCGCCGGCTCGGGGATGTCCCGGCTGAGCCGGAGCGCCCGCCGCTGGTGGGCCAGGGCCTCCGCCGGCCGGCCCATCCGGGTCAGGGTGAGGCCCAGGTTGGCCAGGACGTGGGCCTCACCGTTGCGGTTGCCGGTCCGCTGCTGGATCTCCAGGGACTGGTGGAGGAGGTCGAGCGCCTGCGGGAAGTCGCCGAGCTGGTACTGGACTCCGCCGAGGTGCCGCAGCGCGGCGGCCTCGCCGGCCGGATCGCCGAGCCGGCGGGTGGCCTGCAGGGCGCGGACCCCCAGCACGTGCGCCTCGTGGGCGGGCATGTGGCGCTTGAGGTGGCGCCAGAGGATCGCCGGCAGGTCCGCCGTGTACTGCGGGAGGTCGGCGTCGGCGGCGTGGCGGGTGAGGGCCAGCAGGTTGGCCTGCTCCCGGGTCAGCCAGTGCGTGGCGTCCGCCTGGTCGGCGAAGACCAGGGGGGTACCGCCGGGCGCCGGCGGCTGTGGTCGGTGTCGCCGTTCCAGGGGGAACAGGACGTTCATCGCCGCGGCGGCGGTGTGCCGGTAGTGGTCGAACAGCCGGATCAGCGCGGCTCGTTGGAGGGGCGCGGAGTCCTGCCGGGCGAGCAGTTCACCGGCGAAGGCGCGCAGCAGGTCGTGGAAGGTGTACCGGAAGGCCGTGTGTTCGATCAGCAGGTGGTGGTCGTGCAGCGACTCCAGCAGTTCCTCGGTCTCGTCCACCGGTGCGTCGACCAGGGCGGCGAGGGCGTGCGGCGTGACGTCCTGGCCGGGATGCAGCACGGCCAGCCGGAACGCGCGCTGCTGTGCCGGGGCGAGGGCGTGGTAGGAGTCCACGAAGGCCGCCGCGACGCTCTGGTCGTGGTCGGAGAGCTCGGTGAATAACTTCTGCGGACGCCGGATCCGTTGCAGCAACTCGACCGGCGTCCAGGCGGGATGATGGGCCAGCCGGGCCGCGGCGATCCGCAGCGCCAGCGGCAGCCTGCCGCACAGCGCGACGATCTCGTCCACGGTGCCGGCGTGGCCCGCGACCCGGTCGGGGCCGGCGATCCGGGTGAACAGCTCGACGGCCTCGTCATGGCTCAGCACGTCCAGGGGCACGCTGACCGCCCCCTCCAGCGCGGGCATCCGCTGCCGGGACGTCACCAGCACCAGGCAGCGCGGGCCGCCGGGGATCAACGGGCGGACCTGCTCGGCGTCGAGGGCGTTGTCCAGCACGACCAGGTAGCGACTGCCCGCCGCCCGGCTGCGCCACAACCGGGCGCGCTCCTCGGTGTGCAACGGCAGGGCGGCCTCGCTGACACCGACCGCCCGGAGCAGGCTCGCCAGCGCCGCGCCCGGGTCGAGCGGCTGCTGGCCCGGAGTGAAGCCGCGCAGGTCCACGAAGAGTTGCCCGTCGGGGAACCGGTCGGCGAGGGCGTGCCCGACGTGGACGGCCAACGCGGTCTTGCCGACCCCGGCCATGCCGTCGATGGCCGAGAGCACCAGCGGACGGGACTGGGCGCCGCCCGGTCCGCCGGCCAGGGCCAGCAACCGCTCCACCTCGGCATGCCGGCCGGTGAAGTCCGGGACGGCGTACGGCAGCAGCCGGGGCACCACGCGTTCGACCGGAGCCTCGTCGGGCGGCGGCTCCGAGGCCCCACGGGCCGCGGAGAGCAGCCGGTCGCGGTCGGCCGGGTCCAGCCCCAGGGCGGTGGCCAGCCGCGCCACCGACGACAGGCGAGGCCGCCGCCGCCCTGACTCCAGCACGCTGATCGCGTGCGTCGACATGCCCGACCGTTCCGCGAGCTCCTCCTGCGTCCAGCCGGTCGAGTACCGGTGCTGTCGCAGCAGCGTTCCGAAATCCCTCGGCATGCTCGCCTCCGATGGTGGTCATCCACGGGAACGACGACGGCAGGTATGACGACGGCAGGAACGACCCGGCGCCGGAATCGCGTCCCCCCGTCGGTGACTCCTGGCCTGCGCCCCTGAAGGGCTCCTGACAACAGATCAATCATAGAACGCCAAGCGAACGCCATGGAGTGGTCACCTGGTGTTGGCCAGGATGGTCCACGGCGCACGGCGCACCGTGCACGACGCACCGCGCACGACGCACGTGCTGCGATCGGCCGATCGAGCCGATCACTCGACGGGGGATCAGATGACCGAGCGAGACATGGGCAGGAATCCGGACCGGTTACCGGAGCAGACTCCGGCGACGAGGCCCGACCCGGGTGGAGCGACCACACCACAGGAGTTCGTGTGCCGGCTCCGGGCACTCAAGGCGTGGTCCGGCAACCCGTCGCTGCGCGAACTCGAGCGCCGCACCGGCCTGCCGCGCAGCACCCTCTCGGGGGACCTCAGCCCGCAGCGGAGCAGTCTCCCGCCGCTGGACCGGGTGCTGACGCTCGCCACCGCCTCCGGCGTCCCCGCCGGGGAGCTCGCGTGCTGGCAGTCCGCCTGGCAGCGCATCCAAGTGCGGCAGCAGTCGGCCGAGCCACCGGCTCCGGCACGGGTGCCGGTGCCGGCACCGCACGCCGCCGTCGGGCTTCCCGCGCCCGCGGTGGCACCGCCGGCGTTCCGCGGACCGGACCGGACGGGAGGCCACCGCTCCGCCCGGCGGCGCCTCGGCTGGCCCGTGCTGTCGGTCAGCGGTCTGCTCGCCGCCCTGCTGGCGCTGCGCCGGCAGGCCCATGCGCACGGCGGCCGCGAGTAGAGCCCAGGGGCCCTGACGGCGGGGGCAGCGATCACGATTGCTGATCGCCGCCCCCGCCGATTGCGTCTGGGTCGCCGTCCCGCCCTCCGGTTGACTGGAGCCACGGACGGACGGGCCGCCCGGAACACCGCAGCAGAGGGGACCTCCCATGACCACGGCCACCGCCATGACCGGCACCGGCACCGGCACCAAGACCGCCACCCACCCCAAGGCCGTGGTGCGCCGCTACTTCGCCGCCCTGGCCGCCGGCGACCAGCAGGTGATCCACGACTCCTGGGCCGAGGACGGCAGCTGCTGGTACGCCGGGCGGCTGCCGATCTCCGGCACCTGGCAGGGCCGGGACCAGGTGATCGACGGGTTCCTGGCCACCGCCTTCGCCCACCTCGACCCGGCGGCGGAGATCGGCCTGCGGGTCACCAACCTGTTCGGCGAGGGCGAGCAGGTCTTCGTCGAGTGGGACTCCTGGGCGACCGGCCGCACCGGCCGGGCCTACCGGCAGAAGAACAGCGGCGTCTTCACCGTCCGGGACGGCCGGATCGCCACCATGCGCGAGTACGCCGACACCCAGCACTGGCACGACGCGCTGGTGGCCGACGAGGCGGCTCCCGCCAAGTAGCGCCCTGCGCGGTGACCCCGCCGCCGGCCACCCACCGGGCGGCTCAGCGCCCTACGCGCTGGGCTGCGACCGGGCGGGCGCTGCGAGGGGCCGGGATGCGGGCGCTCAGCGGGCGCTCCGGGCAGAGCAGACGGTGGTGGAGGTCGAGGAGTTCCGGGCCGGGGCGGACGCCGAGTTCCTCGTTCAGCAGCTGCCGGACCCGGGTGTAGGCGTCGAGCGCCTCGGCGCGCCGGCCCTCGCGGGCGAGGGCGGTCATCAGCTGTACCCAGAACCGTTCGCGGCCCGGGTGCGCGGCGGTCAGGGCGCGCAGCTCGGGGACCACCGAGCGGCGGCCGAGCTGGAGCTCGCCGTCGAGCCGGGCCTCGACGGTGTAGAGGCGCTCGTCCGCGAGGCGGTCGGCCTCCTCGCGGTGCAGGGCGTCGGAGGGGACGTCCAGCAGGGCCTCGCCGCGCCAGACCTCGAGGGCCGCGTCGAGCAGCCCGACGGCCAGCTCGGACTCGCCGTCGCGCAGCGCCGCCGTGCCGCGGGAGCGCAGCGCGGCGAACCGGTCGACGTCGAACTCGCCCGGGTGCACGGTGAGCCGGTACCCGCCCGCGCAGGTCTCCAGCCGCTCGCCCGCCGCACCGAGGCAGCGCCGCAGCCGGAGCACCGCGTTCTGCAGGGCGGCCGTGGCGCTGCGGGGCGGGCAGCCGTCCCACAGGTGCTCGGCCAGCAGGCGCGGCGAGCAGACCTGCCCGCGGCGCAGCAGCAGGGTGGCCAGCAGCACCCGCTGCTTGGGTGCCGGCACCGCGTACTCCTGCCCCGCGTCCCGCACCAGCAGTGGCCCGAGGATCCCGAACTCCATCCGTACGCCCTTTCCCGACTTTCTTCGCCGGTTCCGCCGACCGGCTCCTCAGTTCTAGTCGGGCCCCCGGTTGTCCACGACCCGCGCGACCGCCGGTCAATCAACTTCGGACAATGTCCGCAGGCCAGTGGGGGTGCGGACGACCCGGGCGGGGGCCGGGCGGGGCCGTCGCGGAGCCGGCTGCGGGCGCATTCCCCGCCCTCGAGGGCTCAGTGCGGGGAGGGGGCTAGGGTCCAGTCGATCGCCGAGAGGGTGACCATGGACAGCAGCGTGGACCAGAGCACCGAGTCGCGCGGCAGCGCGGTGTTCAGTCCGTACTGGCGGGCGTAGATGAAGACGTTCTGCGCGGTCGGCAGGGCCGAGCAGAGCACCACCGCGAGCAGCTGGTGGGCGGTCAGGTGCAGCAGCAGGCTGCCGACGGCGAACGCGACCAGCGGCTGGACCAGGTTCTTGCTGACCACCGCCAGGCCGACCTCGGCGCGCAGTGCGCTGCCCGCCGCGGCGGGGCGGCCGTGCAGCGACATGCCCAGGGTGACCAGCGCGGTCGGCACCCCGGCGTTGCCGAGCAGCTGGCAGGACTGGCCGAGCGCGGCCGGCGGGTGCCAGCCGATCGCCGAGCAGCAGGCGCCGAGGGCCGAGGCCAGGATGATCGGGTTGCGCAGCGGCAGCCGCAGCAGCCGGCCGAGCCGCGCGGCGCGGGTGTCGTCCGCCCGCCCGCTGCTGCCGGCATCCAGCGCGCCGAGGATCACCGGTGTCACCAGCAGCACCTGGAAGAGCAGCACCGGCCCGACGAAGGAGGCGTCGCCCAGCACCTGCACCGCCACCGGGATGCCCAGGTTGGCCGAGTTCACGTAGCCCGCCGCCATGCCGCTGATCGCCCGGTCGGCCGGGCCGCGGCCGAAGAGCCAGCGGGCGCCGCCCCAGCCCAGCAGCGAGGCCACCAGGGTGCCGGCGGCGAAGGCGAGCATCGAGGGGTTGGCGAAACTGCCCAGGGGGGCCTTGGCCAGCATCATGAAGAGCGCGGCCGGCATCGCGACGTGGAAGACGAAGCGGCCGAGCACCAGCTCGGCCTGGTCGCCGAGCAGGCCGGTGCGGCTCACCAGGTAGCCGACGGCGGTCAGGGCCCAGATCGGTACGAAGCTGGCGAGCAGGGGTTGCAGCGCGTGCATGGTTCCTCGGAGGGTGCGTCAAGCCCCGGTTGCGCGGGGCCCGGAGGGTGTGGGGGACCGCACTCGGCCCGGCTGGTGGCCGGGCCGGGGACAGTCAACCAGCCCGGTGGAAGCGGCCGTTCCGCACCCCCGCCCGAGGGCCCGCTCAGCCGTCGCCGTGGCCCGGGGCGAGCAGCGGTGCCGGCCCCGCCGCGGCGGTCACCGGCAGGCGCAGCTCGGCCGTGCAGTCCGCTGCGCCGCACTCGCAGGCGAAGGCGGCCACGGCCTGCCGCAGTCCGTCCGGGGCCCAGGGGCGGGCGAAGTACCCCCGGTACTGGTCGAGCACGTCGCGGTTGCCCTCGCGCAGCAGCGCGCGCCGCTCCGCTCGGGTGCGGGCGGCGGGCGCGTCCCGCAGCGAGTCGGCGAACACCTCCTCGACCAGGGCCAGGGTGGCCGCCGGGTCCCGCTCGCCGTCCACCGGCAGGGTGCGGGCACCGGCCGCGGCCACCGCGGCGGCGATCTCCTCGGTCAGCGCGAGGTAGAGCCGGCGGGCTCCCTCGGACAGGCCGCGCTCGGCGAGCCGTGCCTGCTGCAGCCGGGCGGTGGGGAGCAGCCAGAGCGCGTGCCCGGCGGACGCGACGGCCGGGGTGATCGGGGTGCCCTCGGCGATGGTGGAGCAGCCGGCCGGCAGCGCCCGCACGTCCGCGGCCACCATCGCGCCGCGCTCGTGGTGCAGCGACATCGCGACCAGCTCGGCGGTCGGCGCGGCCCAGCGCTCGGCCACGGGGAGCGCCTCCCAGCGGATCGCCGCCGGGTGCCCGGCGGCGATCGCCCGGTCACGGTGCACCCAGGTGCGGGTGTCGGCGCCGTACCAGCGGAACCCGTGGCGGCGGGCGAGCAGCCGGGCCACCGTGGTCTTCCCGGCCCCGGGGGCACCGCCGATCCACCAGACCGTCATCCCGGCCGCCCTCCTGCCCTGTCGCACCCGTTCCGTCGGGCGCCCCGGTCTCGGCAACGGTACCGGCGCCGGGGCGGCGGCCCCGTCTGGATGGGTGGGGCGGACAACCCGTAAGGTGGCGCGGGAGGGGGAGTGGCCGAGCCTGCCGCGACCCGCGGACCGAGAACGCCCACGGTGGCGGGGCGGGGTGGTGACCGGCGTTGGCGGACAGTGCATCGATCTCCGGGGCTGCGGTGCCGCCCGGCCAGGGCCCGCACGACGGCGAACGGACCGCGCCGATGCCGCTGCCGGCGGACGCCGTCCCCGACGGGTACTGGCCGGTGCCGCCGCCGGTGGACGCCGTCCCCGACGGGTACTGGCAGGCGCCGGGTCAGCCCGGGATGCCGCCGGCCGGTCCGGGGCGCCCGCCCGGGCTGCCGGCCGAGCTGGTCGAGACCCGGGCGCTGCCGGTGATCGAGGACGGGATCCCCAGGAGCTTCCAGCGCGGTGGCGGTGAAGGCACGGCCGTGCTGCGGGCGGTGACGCCGAGTCCGGCAACCGCGGTGCTGCGCGCCGTGCCGCAACGGCAGGTCGCCGGTGCCGGGGCGGCGGCGGGTGCCGTCGAGCCGGAGCTGCCGCCGGGGCCGGCCGACCAGGGGGGCCAGGCCGTTCCGCCGCGGGTCTCCACCGGCTGGACCGCGACCATCCCGCTGCCCGACCCGCACGCCGGTGCCACGGACGGGGCCGGCCAGGCCCGGGTCTCCACCGGCTGGACCGGGACCGTGCCGCTGCCCGACCCGAACCAGCTCGCCGCGCCCGCCACCGGCGGGGTGTACGTCGGCAGCGGGTTGCGCGGGCGGATCCTGGCGATCGAGGGCGGTTACGGCGCTGCCGGGCGCCGCGGCTGGGGCCGGGGCGGCTCGGGCCAGCCGCAGGTGCTCTCGGCGATGCTCGCCGCGGTGGCGCCGCAGACCCTGCTGGCCGCCGAGTCGGTGGACGCGGTGCACCTGCCCGCGGCCGCCGACCCGCAGACCGTGCTGGCCCACCTGCGCGCGGCCGCCCGGCACCCCGGACCGCTGCTGGTCCACGTCGGCGGCCAGCTGGTCGCCGACAAGCGCGGCGGTGGGCTGCACCTGACGCTGCGTGACTCCAAGGCCGGCACCGTGCGCCAGGACGGGGTGGCCTGGTCGGCGATCGTCGGCGAGCTGCGGGCCCGGCCGGCCGACTGGGACACCCTGGTGATCGCCGACCTCAGCGCCGACCAGGGCGCCTGGCCGATGCTGCAGGGCGGCGGCGGTCCGGCGCTGCAGAGCGAGGAGATCCCGCTCTGGGCGGTGGTCGGGCCCGACGCCGAGCAGATCGGCATCTTCACCCGGGCGCTGATCGAGACGCTGCACCACGGCCGACCCGGCGCCGGGCCGCTGCTGACGCCGGAGGAGCTGCGCGGGCAGGTGCACTCGGTGCTCCGGCCGACCGCGCTGATCTTCAACTCGTACGGGCCGGACCGCGCGGTGTTCCGCAACAACGCGCGCCGGCAGGCCGCCGTGGTGCCGGAGACCCCGGCGGCGCCGCAGGTCGCGGCGGAGCCTGCCGTCGTGCCCGCCGCCGCCCCGGGCGCGGCGCCGGAGCCGGTGCCGGACGGGGCCACCGCGGCCACCGTCCCGCTGCCGCGCCCGCCGGCCGAGCGCGGTCCGGTGTCGCTGCTCAAGCCGGGCGTGCCGTTGACGGTGCGTCCGATCCACCCGGTCTCGCTGGCGAAGGCCGGGGTCGGTGCGGAGCAGGTGGTGGTGGAGCAGGTCGAGGCGGTGGCGGTGGAGCTCGCGGACGTGGTGCCGGCACCGGTGAGCGAGCCAGCTGTCGCAGCGCCCGTGGCTGCGCCGCCCGTCGACGCAGCACCTGTCGACATGTCGCCCGTCGACGCAGTACCCGTCGACACACCGCCCGCCGAGGCAGCACCCGTCGACGCAGTACCCGCCGACACACCACCCGCCCAGGCGGCCCCCGAGCCGGCCGCCCCGACCCCCGTCACCCCGCCCGAGGACTACCGCGAGGCGCTCGGCCTGATCGTCCGCACCGCCGACGCCGGCGAGCACGACGCGGCCGCCGAGCTCGCCCTCGCCCTGGAGGAGCAGGTGGTGGTGGCGCACGGCGCCATCGCCCCGCCGGTCCTGATGGTCCGCCAGGTCCGAGCCCACGTGGCCCGGCTGGCCGGCGACCCCGTCCTGGCCGCCGAGCTCTACCGGCAGGTGGCGCTGGTGCTGCTGGCGGTGGAGGGGCCGGAGGATCCGGAGGCGCAGCGCGTGGCGACCAACGCCGAGGCGTGCTGGCGGGCCATCCCGGATGCCCGCCGGGCCCGCCAGATCGGCCCGCTGATCCTGGAGCTGCGGGCCCAGCTGCCGGGCGAGGACGGCCGCAAGCTCCGCTCGGCCGAGCGCTACCTGGCCAAGCTCACGGCGGCCGTCGGGCAGCCGCCCACCGCCTGACCCGCGCACCGCTGCCCCGAACGCGAACGGGGCACCCGCCACCGGCGAGTGCCCCGTCCTGCGATCAGTCAGCCACGCTCAGCGCTTCGACACCTCAGCGCCTCAGCACCTCAGTACCTCAACGCCGAACCGCTGCTCAGCGACCGGCGAGCGCGTGCACGAAGGTGTAACCGTCGATCGTGCCCAGGCCCGAGGCGAGGTCGTAGCCCTCGGCGGCCTGGTAGCCCGTCACGTTGTTCCAGCTGTTGTTGCCGGTGGTGACATCGGTGATGCCGCTCCACTCGGCGGGCAGCATCGACAGGCCGTACAGGCGCCAGTTGAGCTGGCCGAGGCGGTGGCCCGCAGCCTGGTCGGCGAGCGCGACGACGCCGGAGAAGAGCGGCGACGCCTCGCTGGTGCCACCGGTCAGGTGCCAGCCGACCGCGGTCGGGTCGTAGGAGTCGTAGGTCCAGGCCGCGCCGTCGACCGCCGCGCTCATGCTGATGTCCGGGGTGCCGCGGTGGTCGCCCACCACGTTCGCCACGCCGGTCTGGTACCACGGGCGGTCGAAGATGGCGGACGTGCCACCGCCGCCGGCGCCGTACGCGTCGTTCCAGACCTTGTCGGCCGCGGTGCGGTTGCCGTTGTTGTCCAGGGTCAGCTCGGTGCCGCCGACGCTGGTGACCAGCGGGTCGGAGGACGGCCAGGAGTTGACCTTGTACGGGTACAGGTTGTTGTTCAGGTCCGAGTCGGTCACGCCGTTGTCGCCGGAGGAGGCGAGCACGGTGACGTTGTGCTCGGCCGCCGTCTTGAAGGCGAAGCGCAGGTCGGTGAGCGACTTGTAGTCGCCCTTGTCGAAGCCCGGGAAGGTGTTCTCGGTGGCGCCGAAGCTCTGCGTGATGACGTCGCCCTTGCCCTGCTTGATCAGGGACTGCTCGGCGGCCATCATCTCCGGCAGGCCGGTGACGCCCTCGGTCTCCGAGACGGCGGTCTCGACCAGCACGATGTGGGCGTCGGGCGCGATCGAGTGCGCGTACTCGACGTCCAGCGTGGTCTCACCGGCCCAGCTGACCTGGTCGGCGTTCTTGGGGTCGAAGGCGGGGACGTTGCCCCACTTGACCACCTCGACGTTGGTGTCCTGGATGCCCCACTGCTTGTCGAAGGTCTCCAGGTCGTGCTGGATGGTCGGCGAGCCGTAGGAGTCGACGATGACGATCGTCCGGCCCTTGCCGGTGATGCCCTCCTGGTACAGGGGGTTCAGGTCGTACGCGGCGCGGTACTGGAGCGGCGAGTAGCAGTGGATGCCGATCTGGCTCACGCAGTCGCTGGTGCTCAGCGGCGCGGTGCGGCCGACCGCGTCGATGTGCCCCTGGGAGGCCGGGTGCAGCTTGAACGCGGCCTGGGCGGGAGCGCCGGCGGCGAAGGCCACGGTGCTCTGCGCGGTGACCGTGCCGGCGGTCAGGGCGGTGGCCCCGACGGCGAGGAAGGCCAACGCCCGAGCGGTCGCGGAGCGGCGGGGACCCGCGGTGGCGGGGGAGGTTCCCATGGGACTCCTTGTGAATGGGAGATGGGTCGTGCCGAAAGGGGGGTCGGCCCGGACATCCCATCGTGTGGAGAGCCGATGGATCTATAGTCATTTCGGACCCTTGACATGGCCGGTGAACATGCCGAGAAAATCCGCGCAGGCGTTCGGCTGAACCCGAATGGCGCAGGTCAGCAGGGTAGCCGTGGCAGGCCCTCGGCGGCCGGTGGATGCGACGGACCGTCAAGTACCGGTCAAGAACAGCCGACTTGAGCCAGCACCCGATCGGTACCGGCCGGATCGTGCCCCGCGGAGCGGACGCGGGCGTCTCCTCCGCGGTACACCGGGACCACGGCGGGGCCGGGCGGCGGCCCGGCGGGGAACGCCCGGTGAACTCTCCTTCGATGCCCTCCCGCCCCGGCCGGGCCGCCCGGCAGGATCTCGGCTGACCCGTGCAGCTCCCGCACGGCCGCCTCGCCCAGGGCCGACTTCCCAGGCTCGGGCGCTATCGGGAGGAAGACTTGATGCCACGTCGCCGCCTCGCGACCACCGCCGCCATTGCGGTCACCACGGTCGCCGCGCTCACCGCCACCGCCGCCCCCGCGCTGGCCGACGCCGACGGCTCCGCCGGTCTCGGCCCCTGGGGCTGGGGGCACCACCACCGCGGCACCCTGTCCTACAGCGTCGGCTCGCCGGTGGTCGACAAGGTCAAGGGCGGTCCGTGGACCCTCGGCCAGGGCGACCTGACCGCCGGTCCGTCCTACGGCAGCAGCCTGCCGGTCTTCGCGGGCGGCGGCAGCGGCACCGTCACGGTCGGCGGGGTGAGCTACCCGAACCTGGCCGTCGACCCGGCGGGGTCCGGCAGCGTCCCGGCGGCCAGCGGGGTCACCGGCACGCCCGGCCCGCTGGACGGCTACTGCGCGAGCGGCGGCGCCACCCCGGAGACCGGCGCCGTGGTGCGCCAGCCGGCGGGCAGCGTGCTGCCGATGCAGCCCTACTACTTCCCCTTCGTCACCAGCCAGGACGGCGGCGACACGCTGACCGGGCTGTTCGACTACCGGCCCAAGGACGGTGACGAGGCGGTGGTCGCGGCCACCTCCACCGACCACGGCAGGACCTGGAAGTACAAGGGCGAGGCGCTGGAGCAGAACCAGGGCCTGTGCCCGGACGGCAACACCAACGACGACGGCCAGGGCCACGCCTTCGTGCTGACCGTGCCCGACTACGCCGGCACCGGCCACCGCGGCCAGGTCCTCTACACCCTCTCCCGGCCGTCCGGCGACACCCTCGGCACCAACCTGATCGTGCACCACCTCACCCCCGAGGGCGGCAACCCGCTGGCCGGCCTGCCCGCCGCGGAGCCGGTCGGCATGGGCGGCGGCACCAGCGCGACCGCCGCGGTGGCCGTCCCGGCCGGGCCGGGCGGCGCGGGCGTCACCATCAACGTCGGCAGCACCGCGAAGTTCGAGCAGCCGGGCCACTTCACGGTCGACGGCGTCACCGTGGACTGCAACGACAACGACGCCACCGCCACCGCCTTCACCGGCTGCACCACCCGCACCCCGGGCGGCGTGAGCGTCAAGGCCGGCGACGCGGTCACCGCCGACGCCGTGATCCCGGCCACCGCGCAGCAGACCAGCGGCCTGATCGCCCCCGACGGCATCATCAGCACCCTGCCGCACTACCCGGGTGCGCCCAAGGGCAGCGTCGCGGTGCTCTACACCGAGAAGATCGTCGACTACTTCACCCCGACCACCACCACGGCCGCGGTCACCCTGCCCGCCGCCACCATCCCGGTGGCCGACAGCAGCGCGCTGAAGCCGGCCGCCGGCGGCAGCGTCACGGTGAGCCTGGGCACGGCCGCCGGCATCGTCCAGGTCAGCTGCACCGGTGCCGACGCCACCCACCTGACCGGCTGCACCGGCGGTACCGGCGCGGTGGCCAAGGGCAGCGACGTGGGTGCGCCGGGTGCGGCGGTGGCGCCGTACGCGCAGCTCAAGCAGATCGGCGAGGGCAAGAACAAGCCCAAGTCGCTGTTCGGCAACAACGAGGACTACACCGTGGTCCGCGCCGCCTACACCACCGACGGGCTGCACTTCACCGACCTCGGCCAGGTCTCCGGGCTGGGCGACCCGACCGCCAACAGCGACTCGGTGCTGCGCTGGATCGGCTCGCGCGGCACGGTGATCACCAACCCGGACGGCACCCTGGGCCTCTTCCTGTCCGGCGCCTACGCCTCGGACGGCGACAGCGACGCCTTCAACCAGATCTTCTACTCCTCCTCCAAGGACGGGAAGAGCTGGTCGGCTCCGCAGAAGCTGCTCTCCACCGACTACGGCTTCTCGGCGCTGGCGAAGCAGGCGGCCACCGGCGGCGCGCTCGGCGTCTCCGGCTACTACAGCGGCCGGGTCTACGACCCGACCGTGGTGCAGAACGACAACGGCAGCCTGACCATGGTGTTCGCCGGCTACTCGACGCCCAAGCCGCTGCCCGGCACCGGCAGCACCTACGGCACCGACCCGACCGCGCCGTTCACCGTCCCGGCGGTCGAGCCGGCCGAGTACCGCACCATCCTGAGCGTCACCCTGAAGCCGCGCTGGACCAAGTGATCGACCGGTGCGCCGAACTGACGCCCGATCGGGTCGGTCCGGCGCACTGGACCAATGGGCTGCTGTAAGCCAGAATGAATGTATCGAGCGCGAGTTCAACGGGTGTGAATCCCGGGGGTCCGTACGACCGGTTCCCGGTGCGTGCGGCGGCTGCCGTGCTGCTGGGCGCGGCCGTGTCCGCCGCCCCGGGATCTGTGGCGCACCCGGCGGACGCCGCGCCCGAGCGGAAGGCGCGCGGCGGCGCGATGACAGCTCACGCCGCCGGCGCGCCGGCCCGCCCGAGGACCGATCCGCCCTGTCCGCGGCCCTGACCCGGACAGGGCGGATCTCACCGGGCGGAGGTCACCGAGTGGCTGTCACCGGGCGGATCTCACCGGCCTCAGCGCGCCCCGCCGTTGACGTACAGCGTCTGGCCGCTGACGTACGACGCCGCGTCACTGGCCAGGAACGCCACCACCGAGGCGATCTCCTCCGGCCGGCCGGCACGCCGCAGCGGGGTGCGGGCGGCCACCTCGGCCTGGTGCTCCGCGGGGGTCGAGCCGACCCGCTCGGCGGTCGCCTCGGTCATCGCGGTCACGACGTAGCCGGGGGCCACCGCGTTGACGTTGATGTTGAACGGGCCCAGCTCGATCGCCAGGGTGGCGGTCAGGCCCTGGATGCCGGCCTTGGCGGCGGCGTAGTTGGCCTGGCCCCGGTTGCCCAGCGCGGAGCGCGAGCTGAGCGAGACGATCTTGCCGTACTTCTGTGCCACCAGGTACTTCTGTGCCACGTGGCTGCAGTTGTAGGCGCTGGTCAGGTTGACCGTCAGGACGGCGTCCCAGTCGGCCTTGGGCATCTTGAAGAAGAGGTTGTCGCGGGTGATCCCGGCGTTGTTGACCAGGATGTGCAGGCCGCCCAGCTCCTCGACCAGCCAGCCGAAGACCCGCTCCACCTCGTCGTAGTCGCTGACGTCGCAGGCGTAGGCGTGCGCGATGCCGCCCTTGGCGGTGATCTCGTCCACCGTCTGCTGGGCGCGCTCGGCGGAGAGGTCGAGCACGGCGACGGTGGCGCCCTCCTCGGCCAGCAGGCGGGCGGTGGCCGCGCCGATGCCCTGGGCGGCCCCGGTGACCACCGCGACCTTGCCGTTGAAACGTGACATCGTGTCGATGCTCCTCTGGTGCTCGTGCTTCGGTGTGTCCGCGTACGTCTCAGGCTCGCCGGTCCGGCTCAGGCCCGCTCGACCAGCACCGCGGTGCCCTGGCCGACCCCCACGCACATGGTGGCCAGCCCGCGCCGCGCCCCGGTGCGGCGCATCCGGTGCAGCAGGGTGGTCAGGATCCGGGCGCCGGATCCGCCCAGCGGGT
This sequence comes from Kitasatospora sp. LaBMicrA B282, assembly GCF_050325825.1. Taxonomy (NCBI): domain Bacteria; kingdom Bacillati; phylum Actinomycetota; class Actinomycetes; order Kitasatosporales; family Streptomycetaceae; genus Kitasatospora; species Kitasatospora sp. LaBMicrA B282. The sequence continues at coordinate 27,815 of NZ_JBNQTI010000058.1, read as the reverse complement.
GGCCCAGCGCGATCGCGCCGCCGCTCGGGTTGACCAGCTCCGGGTCGAGGCCGAGCAGGTCGGTGCTGGCCAGCGCCTGGGCGGCGAAGGCCTCGTTCAGCTCGGCCGTGTCCAGGTCGGCGAGCTGCCAGCCGGCCCGGCCCAGCGCCTTCCGGGTGGCCGGCACCGGGCCGATGCCCATCACGTCCGGGTGCACCCCGGCCGAGGCGCCCGCGACGTAGCGGCCCAGCGGCTCCAGGCCCAGCTCGCCCAGCGCCTGCTCGCTGACCAGCAGCAGGCCGGCCGCGCCGTCGTTCATCGGGGAGGCGTTGCCCGCGGTGACCGTGCCGCCGGCGCGGAAGGCGGGCTTCAGCTTGGCCAGCCGCTCCAGGCTGGTGTCCTCGCGGATGCCCTCGTCCTGGCCGACCGTCACCCCGTCGGGGCGGGTGACCGGCAGCAGCTCCGCGTCGAAGTGGCCGTCCTTGCGGGCGGCGGCGGCCCGCTGGTGGCTGCGCAGCGCGAAGGCGTCCTGCCGCTCCCGGGTGATCCCGTGCCGGGCGGCCACCTCCTCGGCGGTCTCGCCCATGCTGAGCACGCCGTGCAGCTCGGGCATCCGCGGGTTGGTCAGCCGCCAGCCGAGCCGGGTGTCGTAGGTCTGCATGGTGTGCGGCAGCGCCTCGTCGGGGCGGGGCAGCACGAAGGGGGCCCGGCTCATCGACTCGCAGCCGCCGGCCACCACCACGTCGGCCTCGCCGGCGGCGATGGTGCGGGCGGCCATGGCGACCGCCTCCAGGCCGGAGGCGCAGAGCCGGTTCACGGTCGCGCCGGGGACGCTGTCCGGCAGACCGGCGAGCAGGACCGCCATCCGGGCGGCGTTGCGGTTGTCCTCGCCGGCCTGGTTGGCGGCGCCCCAGTAGACGTCGTCGATCCGGGCCGGGTCGAGCGCGGGGACCTCGGCGAGCAGGCCGCGCAGCACGTCGGCGGACAGGTCGTCGGGGCGGACGGTGGACAGTGCGCCGCGCAGCCGCCCGATCGGGGTGCGGCGAGCGGCGGCGAAGTAGACGGGACGCACGTCGTCGGGCTCCTCAGTCTCTCTTGTGGTCGGTGGTCGGTGGTGGTCGTCGGTTGCTGGTGGTCGTCGGTGGGTCGATGCTCGTCAGAACGCGTTGACGCCGGTGAGTGCCCGGCCGATGAGCAGCTTGTGGATCTGGCTGGTGCCCTCGTACAGGGTCATCACCCGCGCGTCGCGCAGCAGCTTGCCGACCGGGTACTCGTCGATGAACCCGTACCCGCCGAAGACCTGCAGCGCGTTGTTGGCGGCCCGCACCGCTGCCTCGCTCGCGAACAGCTTGGCGGTCGAGGACTCGGTGGCGAACGGCAGGCCGCGCTCGATCAGGTCGGCCACCCGCCAGGTGAGCAGCCGGGCGGCGTCCAGGTCCACCGAGATGTCGGCGATCAGTTCCTGCACCAGCTGGTGGGCCGCGATCGGCTTGCCGAACTGCTCGCGCTCGCCGGCGTAGCGGACGGCGGCGTCCAGCGCGGCCTGGATGATCCCCACGCAGCCGGCTGCCACCGACATCCGGCCCTTGGCCAGCGCGGCCATCGCCACTGAGAAGCCCTTGCCCTCGGCGCCGAGCCGGGCGCTGTCCGGCACCCGGACCCGGTCCAGGACGAGTTCGGCGGTGGCCTGGCCGCGCAGGCCGAGCTTGCCGTGGATCTCGCGGCGGGTCAGTCCGGGCGTGTCGGTGGGCACCAGGAAGGCGGTCACCCCGCGGTGGCCGGGCTCGCCGGTGCGGGCGAAGACCAGCGCCAGGTCGGCCCAGGTGCCGTTGGTGATGAACATCTTGGCGCCGGAGATCAGCCAGTCGGTCGGGTCCCCGCCGGTGTCCGCGTCCGCGTCACCGCCCGTGTCCCCGTCGCCGGCCCGCACGGCCCGGGTGGTCAGGTTGGCCGCGTCCGAGCCGGTGCCGGGTTCGGTGAGGGCGAAACAGGCCAGCGCCTCGCCGGCGCAGAGCCGGGGCAGCCAGCTGCGCTTCTGCTCCTCGGTGCCGTAGCCGTTGATCGACTTGGCGACCAGGCCGAGCGAGACCGAGACGATCCCGCGCACCGCCGAGTCGCCGCGGCCCAGCTCCTCCAGCACCAGGCAGTACGCCAGGTGGTCGCCGCCGCTGCCGCCGTACTCCTCGGGGATGGTCAGGCCGAGGAAGCCGAGCTTGCCGAGCCGGCCGATGACCGCGCGGTCCACCGACTCGGCGCGGTCCCAGGCGGCCGCGTGCGGGGCGATCTCCCGGTTGGTGAACTCGGCGGCGAGCGCGCGGACCGCGGCCTGTTCCTCGGAGAGCTGCAAGTCCATGCGCCAGGTCCCTTCGTCGGGTCGCTGCGGCCGAGGCCCGTGGCCTTAAACTAGCGGTGCAAGTTTTTTCGGACTCTAGCCCGCCCGCACCCCCGCTGGGAAGGGGGCCCTGCGAGAATGGGCGCCCCCACCACCCGACCGGAGGAGCCCACCCCATGGCCCGGCCCCGCACCCCGCTGCTCAGCCGCGAGCGGATCGTCGGGGCAGCCCTGCACCTGGTCGACACCGAGGGGCTGGAGGCGCTCTCCACCCGGCGGCTGGCCACCGAACTCTCGGTCAGCGGTCCTTCGCTCTACAACCACTTCGCCACCAAGGACGACCTGCTCGACGCGGTGGTGGACAGCGTGATGGGCGAGGTCGACCTGGGGATGTTCGAACCCGGCGCGCGGGCCGACTGGTGCACCGCGCTGCGCGACTGGGCCCGCTCCTACCGCGCCGCGCTCGCCGCCCACCCGCACGTCGTGCCGGTGCTGGCCCAGGGCCCCGGGCGGCGGCCGAACGCGCTGCGGCTCGCCGACGCGGTCTACGGCTGCCTGGTGGCGGCCGGCTGGCCGCGCGGCCAGGCGACCCGGATCGGTGCGCTGATGCGCTACTTCATCACCGGCTCGGCACTCGGCTCGTTCGCCGCCGGGTTCCCCGAGGACGCCCAGCTGTACGCCGCCGACTACCCGCACCTGGGGGAGGCGCACCGGCTGGCCGAGCACCGCGACGCGGTGGACGAGGGCGCGTTCGAGACCGGGCTGCAGGCGCTGCTGGACGGGCTGGAACTGCGCTTCGCCCGGCTCCAGCGCCCGGCCCAGGGCTGACTCGCCTACCGGGTGCGGGAGTTCGCCACGGCACACCGGGTGCCGGAGTTCACCACGGCACACCGGGTGCCGGAGTTCACCACGGCACCCGGGCCACGAAGGCCGGCCGGGTCCGCGGGTCCACCGGGTCGTAGTAGCGGTGGAAGACCGGGGTCGCCCCGCCCGAGATCGGCGGCACGATCCAGCTCCAGTCGGCCGGCGTCGAGCGGCCCAGCCGCTGCTCCTGGGCGACGTGCCTGAGGAAGCGCTCCGACTCGGTGTGGTGGTCGGTCATGGTCACCCCCGCCTCCTGGTAGGAGTGCAGCACCGCGCGGTTGAGCTCGACCAGCGCGCGGTCCTTCCAGAGCGTGCGGCTGCTGGAGGTGTCCAGGCCGAGCTCCTCGGCCACCAGGCCCAGCAGGTCGTAGCGGTCGGCGTCGGCCAGGTTGCGGGCGCCGATCTCGGTGCCCATGTACCAGCCGTTGAACGGTGCCGCCGGGTAGCGGATGCCGCCGATCTCCAGGGTCTGGTCGCTGATCGCCGGGACCGCGTACCAGCGCAGGCCCAGTTCGGCGAACCACGGGTACTCGGGGTGGCTCAGCGGCACCTCCAGCGTGGTGTCGTCGGGCAGTTCGTACCACCGCGGCCGCTCGCCGGGCCGCTCCTGCACCAGCAGCGGCAGCACGTCGAACCAGCCCTCGCCCGGCTTCCAGCCCAGGTCGGCGGCGCGGGTCGCGAGCCGCCCGCCGGCCGGGTCGCCGATCCAGCCGCCGGCCCCGTCGGGGTAGCCGGCGTAGCGGACCAGCTGCGAGTTGAGGATCCGCGGGGCCGGGCGGCCGGGCCGGTCCGGCGCGAAGACGGTGATCACCGGGCGGATCCGGCCCGCGTTGCCGGCCAGCCGCAGGTGCTCGAAGCACTGGGTGGCCAGCTCGTCGGCCGAGCCGACCTCGCGCAGGTCGCGCACCACCAGGCTGCGCCAGTAGAGCCGGCCGATGCACCGCGCCGAGTTGCGCCAGGCGAGCCGGGCGCCGTAGGCGAGCTCCTCGCCGGTGTGCCGGTAGGTCCCGGTGCGGGAGATCTCGTCCAGCACCTCGGCGACCCGCGGCTCGGGGTCGCCGGTGCCCGGCAGCTCGGCGTGGTACTGCCGGATGAACGCCTCGGCCTGCTCGGGGTCGGTGAACGGCGGGTTGAACAGGCTGGCGGGCAGTCGGCGGGCCTGCTCGGGGACCGACCGGACCGGGTGGGCGGCAGGTCCCCCGGCCCCCGGCCGGGTGTGGCCCAGCGGGCAGCCGGACTCGGCCACCGGGTGGCCCGCGGCGGCGGGGCCGGTGGCGGGGCCGGTGGCGGGGCCGCGCGGCGGTTCGGTGGTGAGGGGCTTGCGGGTACGTATCCGGCTGAAGATCACGAAGACGTCCTTTCCGCCCCTAGGGATACCGGAACCGGCAGCTCAGCGGCCGAATGTGACGGATTCCCGCACAGACTCCCCCCGCGACCCGCTAGGCTGCGCCCCCTCCGACGGATCTTGTGATGATCAGGTCAGAGCACCCTCGGGCTGCTCCGTGGTCGCCCGGTCCGCGGCCGCCATCCGGTCCTGCGGGCGCTTCACCAGCAGGTACCCGACGCCGATCAGGGTCACCGTCCCCACTCCGAGCAGCGCCGCCCAGACCTGGTACCAGGGCGCCCCGGGCGGTGCCAGCAGGGTCCGCGGCCAGCAGATGTTGATCACCTCGCCGCCGGTCCAGAGCACCGCGAGCGCGTTCAGCGCGGTGCCCCAGCGGCCGTAGTCCACCTGCCCGGCCGGGCGCCAGCTGCCGCGCACCCGGGCGACCAGGGCGGCCAGGGTGAGCAGGAAGAACGGCAGGAAGGTGGCCGCGCTGCCGAAGGTGATCAGGCTGCCCATGGCCGCGCTCTTCAGGCCCAGCGGCAGCGCGGCGCAGCTGATCAGGGTGGCCGCGACCAGCCCGCCGATCGGCGCCTGGTGCCGGTTGACCTTCCGTACCTGGGCCGAGCACGGGAAGACCCCGTCGCGGGCCAGCGAGTAGAGGCCGCGGGCCGCGCCGCCCTGCGAGGCCATCAGGCAGGCGGTGAAGCTGACCAGCACCACCACCACGAACGGCTTGGCCGACCAGTCGCCGAACGAGCTGGTCACCGCGGTGGTCACCGGGTCGAGGTCGCGCCCGGCGACCACCGCCGCCGGGTCGGGGTGCGCCAGCGCCACGCCGACCGCGTTGAGGATCACCGCGGCCCCCACGCTGAGCAGCGCGTACCACATCGCGCGCGGCACCTGGCGGCCCGCGTCCCTGGTCTCCTCGGCGGTCGACACGCAGGCGTCGAAGCCGATGAACGCCCAGCCGCCGACCGCGACCACCGCCAGGAAGGCGAGCGCGCCGCCGGTGCCGGTCACCTTGCCGGCGCCCAGGGTGTCGGTCAGCAGCCCGAACCCGTGCTTGCGGCAGAAGAGCAGCAGCGAGACGCCGACCAGCACCGAGGCGACCGCCTCCGCGCCGATGCCGAGCGAGACGAACCAGCGCAGGATGGTGATGCCGTAGGCGTTCACCAGGGCGCAGAGCAGCGTGAAGGCGGCCGAGACCAGCACCAGTTGGGTGGCCGTCGGGGTGACGTCGAGGAGCGCGAAGACCCAGGGCGAGGCCAGGTAGGCGACCGTGGTGTTGGCGAACATCACCGCGAACTGCCAGAGCCAGCCGCTCAGCCAGGCGAACGAGGGGTTGGCCAGCCGCCGGGTCCACTGGTAGGCGCCGCCGGCCAGCGGCCACTGGCTGGCCAGTTCGGCGTAGACGCAGACCACCAGCGCCTGGCCGAGCAGGCAGATCGGCAGCGCCCAGACCCAGGCGCCGCCGTCGATGCTCATCCCGACCTGCGCGACCGCGTAGAGGCCGACCACGGGGGAGACCACCGCGAAGCCCATCGCGATGTTGCCGAGGATGCCGAGGCTGCGGCGCAGCTCCTGCCGGTAGCCGAGGGCGGCCAGGCGCTCGCTGTCGCTCGGGGGAAGTTCAGTCATGGGTCCGCCTGAGGGTCACGGGGGAAAACTAACTTAGTTAGTCGGGGACCGTAGACCACCACCCCGGCCCGGCGGAAGCCCCCGACACCGGGCTGTAACCTGGGCGGCAGCCGGACCGAGGAGAGGGCGGGGCGTGGGGCGACCGGAAAGAGCACTGCTCAGCAGGGAGATCATCGCCCGGGCGGCGCTCGCGCTGGTCGATGAGCACGGCCCGGACGGTCTCACCATGCGAGCGCTGGCCGAGCGGCTCGGCGTGAAGGCCGCCTCGCTCTACAACCACGTGGCCGGCAAGGACGAGCTGCTCGACGCGCTGGCCGAACTGGTCAACGCGGAGATCGACCACGCCCCGCTCCGCCCCGCAGCCGCCGGCGAGGGGACCCGGGCGGACTGGCGGACCGGGGTGGCCGAGTACGCCCGCGGCTACCGCCGGGTCTTCCTCCGCCACCCCAACACCATCGCGCTCTTCGCCCGCCGCCGGGTCGAGGCGGAGCGCCAGCTGGTCGGCTACGACGCCCTGCTCGCTGCGCTGCGCCGGGCCGGCCTGCCGCCGGCCGACGCCGCCGAGGCCGCCGCCGCGCTGGACTACCTGGTGCTCGGCTCGGCGCTGGAGACCTTCACCGAGGGCTTCACCCGCCCGGCCGAGGAGTACCGCCCGCGCTACCCCGACCTGGCCGACGCCCTGAGCGCCTCGGCCACCCGGGGCGGCGGCCCGGGCGGCCTGGACGAGCGCGGCTTCGAACTGGCGCTGCGCCTGCTGCTGGGCGGGCTCGTCGTCGAACCGGACTGAGCACCCTCAGCCACAGGCCCTAGGATCGGCGGCCTCCGCAGACACCGTCCGCGCACCGAAAGGCCGTCGCCATGACCACCCCTCCCACGCCCCACGTGTCGGACGTCGCCCGCGGGCGGCTGGACGCCTCCCGTCAGGGGCGCCCGTGCTTCACCTCGGACCTGTCGGTCAACGAGTTCGTGCTGCTGGGCGAGGCCGGGTTCGAGCCGCTCGGCATGGTGCTCGGCACCAGCGTCTACCACGTGGGGCTGCAGAGCGTGGGCTGGAAGGTGAGCCAGGAACTCGGCACCCAGACCCAGGCCATGTACAACGTCCGCGAACTGGCGATGAGCCGGATGGAGGCCGAGGCGGCCCAGCTGGGCGCCGACGGCGTCGTCGGCGTCTCGCTGCGGCCGATGAACTACGCCTTCTTCAGCGACGTCATCGAGTTCATCGCGGTCGGCACCGCCGTCCGCGCGCGGGACGGGAAGAACTACCGCTCCCCGAGCGGTGCGCCGTTCACCACCCCGCTCTCCGGCCAGGACTTCTGGACGCTCTGGCAGCACGGCTGGTTGCCGCGCCGCCTGGTGCTCGGCAACTGCGTCTACCACGTCGCCCACCAGTCGCTGCGGCAGACGCTCTCGCAGGTCGGGCAGAACACCGAGCTGCCGCAGTTCACCCAGGCGCTCTACGACGCGCGGGAACTGGCGATGGCCCGGATGCAGTACGAGGGCCAGCAGCTGGGCGCGGACGGGATCGTGGGCAGCGTGGTGAACGACCACCGCTACTGGGGCGAGCACGCGGTCGAGTTCGTCGCCGTCGGGACGGCCGTCAGCCGGATCCGCCCCGACACGGTGCCGGTGAAGCCCAGCCTCACCCTGCCCCTGGGCGGCTGACCCCAGGCCACGCTCCCACTCCCCGCGCCCGCCCAGCTCGCAGCTACCCCCGCGGCGCCCGGCCCGCTCCCGGCGGGCCGGCGAAGACCTGGGCGATCGGCAGCCAGGCGACCGCGACCGGCCCGGTCACCTTCAGCGCCAGGTCGTCCGGGTGCCGTCGCTGGGTGACCAGCAGGCAGAAGTCCAGCACCGGCCCGGTGATCCGGTCCGTCGCCTCCGCCGCCCCCCAGCTCCACTCCTCGCCGTCCGGCCCGGTCAGCTCCACCCGGACCGGCCCGGCCGGCACCGGCAGCCCGTGCGCGGCGAACGCGAAACCCATGGTGCGCACGCCCAGGTGGGCGATGTGCCGCAGCCGTGCGGTGGGCTCGCGGGTCACCCCGAGGGCCTCAGCCACGTCCTCGGCGTGCGCCCAGGTCTCCATCAGCCGGGCGGTGGCCATCGAGGCGGCCTTCATCGGCGGGCCGAACCAGGGCAGCTTCGCCCCGGGCGGCGCCGCGGCCAGCTCGGCCCGCACCGCGGCGCAGCCCGTCCGCCAGCGGTCCAGCAGCTCGGCGGGCGGCAGCTGCGCGCCGGCCGTCGCACCGGCGTCCACGATCCCGTCGAACTCGTCCGCCCCGACCAGCAGTTCGGCGGCGGCGGGGTGGAAGCCGGCCGGGTCGCGGACCGAGCGCAGGGTCCAGTCGTCGGTCCAGGCCAGGTGGGCGACCTGGTGCGCGATGGTCCAGCCGGGGGCCGGTGTCGGAAGCTGCCAGTGGGCCTCGTGGAGCGGCGCGAGCAGGCCGTCCAGCTCGGCGTTCTCGGCCGCCAGGTCGGTGAGCACGTCGGCCAGCAGGTCGGTGGTGGGGTCGGTGGGGTCGGACATCTGATCCTCCATCGGTCGGGGGCTAGCAGGGCTGCTCTCGGGCCCGCCTCAGTTGACGCCGCGCTCGTGTCCCGCCCAGTACGGCTCGCGCAGCACGAACTTCTGCAGCTTGCCGGTGCTGGTGCGCGGCAGCTCGGCGCGGAACTCCACGCTGGTGGGCGCCTTGTAGCCGGCCACCCGGCTCTTGCAGTGGGCGATCAGCTCGGCCTCCGCGGCCGCCGCGCCGGGCTTGAGCACCACCAGCGCCTTGACCGTCTCGCCCCACTTCTGGTCCGGCACGCCGATCACGGCCACCTCGGCCACCGCCGGATGGTCGTAGAGCACGTCCTCCACCTCGATCGAGCTGACGTTCTCGCCGCCGGTGATGATCACGTCCTTCTTCCGGTCCGAGATGGTCAGGTAGCCGTCGGTCAGCGCGCCGCCGTCGCCGGTGTGGAACCAGCCGTCGCGCAGCGCCGCCGCGGTCTCGTCCGGGCGCTCCCAGTAGCCGTCGAGCACGGTGTTGGAGCGCACCAGCACCTCGCCGGCCGCATTCACCTCGACCTTGGTGCCGAGCGCCGGTGCGCCGGCCCGGACCAGCTTCTCGGCCCGTTCGGCGGGCGGCAGTTCGTCCCACTCGGCCCGGGTGCGGTTCACCGTGACCAGCGGGGCGGTCTCGGTCAGGCCGTAGATCTGCAGGAACTCCCAGCCCAGCTCCCGCTCCACGCGCAGGATCACCGAGGTGGGCGGGGGAGCGCCGGCCACGATGATCCGCACCCGCTCCCGCCCGGGGACCGGTCCGTCCCAGTCGGCCGCCGCGTCCAGCACCGCGGCCACCACCGCCGGTGCGCCGCACAGGATGGTCACCCCGTGGCGCTCGACCCGGCGCAGGATCTCCGCGCCGTCCACCTTGCGCAGCACGACGTGCCGGCCGCCGAGCCCGGTGATCCCGAACGGCATGCCCCAGCCGTTCGCGTGGAACATCGGCAGCGTGTGCAGGTAGACGTCGCGGTCGCTCACCCCCGCATGCAGCGCCATCAGCGTGGCGTTGAGCCAGTTGTTCCGGTGGGTGAGGCGGACTCCCTTGGGCCGGGCGGTGGTTCCGCTGGTGAAGTTGACGGTCGCGGTGTCGTCCTCGGCCACCGGGTGGCGCACCGGCTCCCGGTCGAAGGCGTACAGCTCGGCGTCGCTCCCGGCGCCCAGGACCAGGCGGCGCGGGCACGGCACCCCGGCCAGCGCCGCCTCCAGCTCCGGGTCCACCAACAGCAGGCTCGCCCCGCTGTGTTCGACGATGTAGCGGACCTCCTCGGCCTTCAGCCGGAAGTTGACCGGGACCAGGATCCGCCCGAAGCCGCTGACCCCGAAGAACGAGGTCAGCAGCCGGGCCGAGTTCTGCGAGACGATCGCCACCCGCTCGCCGGGACCCACGCCCAGCCGGTCCAGCCCGGCGGCCTGCGCCCGGGCCAGCTCGGCCACTCTGCGGTAGGTCAACTCACCCCAGGACTCCGCGGGTTGGTCCGGCTCGTCGACGATGCCGATCCGGTCCCCGTACACCAGCTCGGCCCGGTCCAGGAAGTCCATGACGGACAGTGGAGTCTGCATCCCGCCACTCTGGCCCGATGATCGCCCGCGCGCCAGACCCCCGACCGCCGCGCCGCGCGCCCGACCGACGGTCAGCCGTGGTAGGCGGGCAGGCCGGGGGTGCTGGAGACCAGGGTCGGCGCGGCGGAGCCGTCGGCGGGCAGGGTGACCACGCCGTCCGGCGTGCGCACCGCGAGGGTCTTGCCGTCCGGGGACCAGGCGGGCTCGGTGTAGTCGGTGGTGGCCTTAGGGGTCAGGTCCTTGGCGACGAACTTGCCGTTGCTGGGGTCCTGCGTCGCGACGAACAGGTGGTCGTGCCCGCCGGTGGAGCGGACGAAGGCCACCTCGGAGGTGTCGCCGCGGACCGGGTCGAGGGCCGGTTCGGTGCCCTGGCCGACCGGGCTGTCGGACGGGCGGATGTAGTCGTCGTAGATGTAGACCTGCCCGGTGCCCGTGTTGGCGTAGGCGAAGGCACCCTGCTGGCCGGCCGCGACGGGCCACCGGTTGGCGGTCTGCGGCGGCTGGTTCTGCCCGTCCATGCCGCCGTCGGACTGCGACAGGTTCTGCAGGGTCGGCGTGCCGCGCACGGCACTGGCCGGGACGGTGAGGAGCGTCTCGACGCCCTGGTGGCTCGCGGTGAAGACCAGGTTGGCCTGGTCGGGCCGCTGGCCGCTGGGGGAGGCGGGCACCTGCCAGGTCGGGTGCGACCAGGTGTCCCCGCTCGGGGCCACCGCGACGGTGACCCGGCCGCTGCCGTCCGGGGCGGCGATGTCCAGGTTGCCCGAGCCGTCGATGAAGACGGCCTTCTTGCCGTCCGGCGACCAGGCCAGGTCGCGCACCACGGTGCCGAAGTCCACGGAGGTGCCGTTCATCAGGACCTGCTGGGTGCCGGTGCTGATGGTCAGGCCGTGGCCGGTCTTGTTGACCACGGGGGCGGCCGAGCTGCTCGGCTTGCCGCCGGGGCTCGGGGCGGTGGACTGTCCGCTGCTGCCGCCGCCCTGGCCGGGGGAGGCCGGCGCCTTGCCACTGGGCGTGGCGGAGGAGGAGGCGGAGGAGCTGGAGACGGTGTCGTCCGGGCCGCAGCCGGTGAGCAGTGCGCCGGCGCCGGCGGTGAGGACGAGCGTGAGAGCGATGGCGGAAGCGTGGTGCCGAGCGGACATCTGTGGTTCTCCCCCTGGGACTGCCGAACTGATAAGGGAAAGGTTCCCAGCGCCAGGTCCTGGTTGGGTGCGGTAAGTGTCACGGATGTGGAACAGCACGCCGCCCGCCCCTCGCTCCCGGGGAGCAAGGGGCGGGCGGGGTGGGTGGGCGTTGGGGTGGGTCAGTCGGTGAAGTCGGCGTGGTGGTCGAACTCGCCGGCCTTGACGCCCTGGAGGAACTTGGCGAACTTGGTGGGGGTGGTGCGGACGATGATGTCGCCGTCGTCGGACTCGCGGAGTTCGACGAGGTCGCCCATCGTCCGCACCTCGACGCATTCGTTGGATGCTCCGCTGTAGCTGGATTTCTGCCACCCGGACTTACTCATACCTGTTCCTCAGCTCATCCCTGATCGACCGAATAAACTTGCGCGACTCGTCGTCCGGCAGGGCGAGCGACCCCAAGCGGCTGAATGTTGCCCGGTGGCTGGCCAGGTCAGCTGGTGCGTCGAAGAACAGGACTCCCAGTGCGGTGTCCATTTGCAGCGTTGCGAGCTCCGACACCGAGGCCTCGGCGAACATCAGATTCTCGCCCGCGCCCGGAAAAGTGTCCAGGTCGAACGGCACCACCCGGACCGACACGGCCTGCTTCTCCGAGTCCTCGGCCAGGCTGTCGAGTTGGTCCGCGAGTACCTTGGGACCGCCGAACTGCATGCGCAGGGCGGCTTCGTGGATGAATGACACGTACGGTATTCCGTTGCCGCGGACGGCGTGCTGGCGCTGGATCCGGAAGGCGGTCCTGACCTCAAGGTCGTGCTGGGGAACGGGCGGTGTGATCCGCGAGAACACCGCCGAAGCGTAGGCCTCGGTCTGCTGCAGGCCGGGAATGTACGTGGTCGCCCACGTGTAGAGCCTGTCGGCGTGGGCCTCCATTTCGGCGACTTCCAGGAAGTCGGTCGGCAGGACTTCTCGGTACTCCTCCCACCAGCTCTTCCCGCGTGAAGTGATGAAGTCGGCAAGGGCATCGATGAGTGGTTCGTTGGTGCACTTGCAGGCTGCGGCGATGGTGCGGAGCCGGTCGGCGCTGACGCTGGACTTCCCGTTCTCCAGTTGGGTCACCTGGGCGGGGCTCACACCGAGTGCGCGGGCGAGCTCACTGCCGCCCAGGCCGGCTTGCTCCCGCATCCTCCGCAGCTCGGCGCCCAGGCGGCGCTGGCGGAGCGTTGGGTTGTGGCGACCGGGCATGGCGTCCTCTCGGCATCTCGTTGGGTCAGTCTGCCGTGCCTGTCACGGTCGGGCCAACCGTCACACGGAAGAGGGAACTTCGTGGCATCCACTTAAAGTTAAGTGCCGGTGCGCTATGGTCGTCCCACTTCGATCCGACGGATCGTCAGCTCCCCTTGCCACCAGGGCACTAGCTCATCCTGCGCTCATCCTGCCCCACCCGGAGGTCCCCTCATGTGCACCTTCACCCTGCCCAAAACGCCCCAGCCCCCCGACTGGTCCGCCGCCCGTGAGGAACTCCGTGACCTCATGACCGCCGCCGGCTGGCCCGCGGACCTGATCTGCGATGCGGAGCTCGCCCTCCACGAGCTCTTCGTCAACGCGTGGAAGCACGGCGGCAGCCCTGCGCCCGTCGTCGTGGTCGTGCTCCTCTCCGACCGTGCCCTCCGCACCCTGCGGGTGTCCGTCGCCGACGACAGCCCCACCCTCCCCGAGCAGCGCACCTCCGCTGACCCCTACGAGCTCTCCGGGCGCGGCCTGCGCCTGGTCCGCTCGCTCACCCACCGCTTCGGCACCGACCCGCGCAAGCACGGGGGCAAAGCGGTCTGGTTCGAGTTGGACGCCGCCGAAGGGCCGGCGGCATGGGCATCGTGATCCCCTTCACCACGCACCCCCTCCACTCGGCACCGCACACCGAGCGCACCACCGTCTCCCACCTGGGCGTCGAGGCCGCGCCCGACACGAGCCTCCAGCTCCGCGCGACCGTCGACCTCGACCTGCACGTCGGCCCGGGCGAGCACCTCGCCTACGCCCTCACGCACGCCCAGGCCGAGGACCTGCTGCACGCCCTCGCGGCCCACCTCGGTTACCGCGCCTTCGGCCTCCGCCGCTGAACGTCGGCCCGGCCGACCTCCAGATCGCCCGATCAGCACGCGGTCATCCGACCACCGGAGAGACGCCGGCGCCACCAGAGCTCGGCCGCGTACTGACGCTCGTCGGCGAACGGATCCGGCAGCGTTCGACGCAGGTACGCGGCGTCCAGCAGAGCCACCCGACGCCCCAACTCGCCGCGAGCCCGGGCCGGCAACTGCCGCAGGACGTCGTCCAGCACATCCCGCGCGTGCCGCACGTCATCGAAGGAGCACCCGCGGCACGTGCACTCCTCGTTCTGCGGGTACAGGGGGCGGCGCCCGGGTGCGAGCGCGAAGGCCTGGTACCGCCGCAGCGCGTACGCCGTGGCACCGAGGAAGAGGTAGTAGTCGGTCGAGACCAGTTCGACCCGGTGGATCGCCACGCTGGTGCGCGTCGAAAGCCAGGGGATCCGGTCCGACAGCGGGTGTTCCCAGGTGCGCGGGCCGGGGCGTGGGTCGGCGGCGCGAAGCCGGCCGGGCCGGCTACGCGGCATGGGCCTTTCGGTCAGCAGTCATGGGCGTGATGATGCCACGTCCGGTCCGGCGGCGGGCAGCGAATTCGGCGCCCGCAGTCGATGCGGACGTGAGCCGGCGCGAGGTAGCGTCGCGATCATGAACGAACCGACTGGTACTACCACGGACCAGGCGCCGGCCGACCCGGCCGCGGCCGACGACATGCTGGCCACCCAACCCATCGGCTACTGGAGCGGTCTGGTCCATGCGGTCGTCACCCGTCAGCTGCGGGACGCGATGGCCAAGGTCGACGCGACGCAGCCGCAGTACTGGGTGCTCAACCGCGTGAACGGCGCAGCGACGGCGCCCACCCGCGCGCAGGTCGTCGCAGATTTGACGCCCCTCGCCGACGGGGAGCACGAGATCGCCCGGGTCGTCGACCAGTTGCTCCACCGGGGCTGGCTCCGGGCCGACGCCGAGCAGCAACTCCACCTGACCGATCTCGGCGAGACCGCCAGGGCGCGGCTGCGCCGGATGGTGACCGAGCTGCGGGCCGTGGTCCATCAGGGCATCAGCGACGAGGAGTACGTGGCCGCGCTCAAGGTGCTCCGCGCCATGGTCGCCAACGTCGAGGCCGCCGCGTCGCCCTCGGCGGTGCGTCCCGCTCCCTAGGACCATCGAACCAGCCCCACCCGGGCCCCGGGGCTGATCCACGTCCCGGTGGCGCGGAGCGACAGTTCAAGCATGAACGCCACCTCGCACCCCACCCCTACCCCCACCCACCGCCCGCCGGTCGCCGTGATCACCGGTGCCTCGCGCGGGCTCGGGCTCGCGCTCGCCCGTGCGCTGGTCGCCGACGGGTGGCGGCTGGTGATCACCGCCCGGACCGCCACCGAGCTCGCCGCCGCCGAGGCCGAGCTGGCGGCCAGGAGCAGCCCCGGCACCGTCGTCGCGCTCGCCGGCACCGTGGTGGACGACGACCACCGCGCCGAGCTGGCCGCGGCCGCCTCCGCCCTCGGCGGTGCGGCGCTGCTGGTCAACAACGCCTCCACGCTCAACGGCGCCGCCGACGAGCAGGCCGAGCCGCTGCCCGCCCTCGCCGCCATCCCGCTGCCCGACCTGCTGGAGACCTTCGAGGTCAACGTGCTGGCGCCGATCGCCCTCACCCAGCTGCTGCTGCCGCAGCTGCGGCTGCACTCCGGTGCGGTGCTCAACATCAGCTCGGACGCGGCGGTCGAGGCCTACCCGGGCTGGGGCGGTTACGGGGCGGCGAAGGCCGCGCTCGACCACGCCTCGGCGGTGCTGGCCGCGGAGGAGCCGGAGCTGCGGGTCTGGGCGGTGGACCCGGGCGACCTGCGGACCCGGCTGCACCAGCAGGCCTTCCCCGACGCGGACCTCACCGAGCTGCCGCCGCCGAGCCGCGTGGTCCCCGCCTTCCGCACCCTCTGGCGTGACCGCCCGGCCTCCGGGCGGTACCGCGCCGCCGAGCTGGTCGCCGAGCCGGCCGCCGAGCTCGTCGCCGAGCCGGCCGCCGACCGCGGTGCGGCCCCGATCGGCGGGTGACCCGATGGGCGTGACCACCCGACTCGACTTCACCGTCCCGCCCGAGCTCTCCGCCGCCGCCCCCGCCGAGGCCCGTGGCCTGCGGCGGGACGACGTGCGGCTGCTGGTCGGCCGCGGCGGCCGGACGCACGCCGACGCAAGCGCCGCCCTGAGCCCCGCCCCGGACGCCACCCCGAGCATCAACCCCAGCGTCGAGCACCGCCGCTTCAGCGAGCTGCCCGAGGTGCTGCGCCCGGGCGACCTGCTGGTGGTCAACAACTCCGCCACCCTGCCCGCCGCCCTCCCGGCCCGCCTCCCCGACGGAACCGGCCTCGCGCTGCACCTCTCCACCGCGCACCCGGACCCGCGCGGCGGCCACCTGGTCGAGCTGCGCCGGCCCGGGCGCGGGACGGGCGCCGCACCCGAGTACCTGCCCCCGGCCGAGAACCCGGCCCGTCCCGGACTGCGGCTCACCCTCCCCGGCGGCGGCAGTGCCGTGCTGACCGCGGCGTTCACCTCCCGGCTCTGGTACGCGCGGCTGCGCCTGCCGGTGCCGCTGCCCGCCTACCTGGCGGCCCACGGCAAGGCGATCCGGTACGGCTACGTCGACCGGGACTGGCCGCTCAGCGCCTACCAGACGGTGTTCGCCGCCGAGCCGGGCAGCAGCGAGATGCCCAGCGCGGCCCGCCCGTTCACCGCCGAGCTGGTCGCGGCGCTGGTGGCCCGCGGCATCCTGATCGCCCCGGTCACCCTGCACGCCGGCGTCGCCTCACCCGAACTGCACGAGGCACCCCAGCCCGAGCCCTACCGGGTGCCCGCCGCCACCGCCGCCCTGGTGGGGCACGTGCGCGCCACCGGGGGCCGGGTGATCGCGGTCGGCACCACCGTGGTGCGCGCCCTGGAGTCCGCCACCACCGCGGACGGCCGCACCCACCCGGCCGAGGGCTGGACCGACCTGGTGATCACCCCGGGCCGCGGCGTCCGCGCGGTCGACGGACTGCTCACCGGCTGGCACGAACCGCGTGCCTCGCACCTGCTGATGCTGGAGGCGGTCGCCGGCCGCCCGCTGCTCGCGGCCTGCTACCGGGAGGCGCTGGCCGCCGGCTACCTCTGGCACGAGTTCGGCGACGTCAACCTGCTGCTGCCGTGGTGAGGTGCGCGGACTCAGTCCGCCAGGGCCTGGTACGCCGAGGTCCAGAAGTCCTGCACCACCGGCGGCGGCACCGGCGAGGTGAACGCCCGGTTGGTCAGGATGATGCCGATCACCCGGTTCACCGGATCGATCGCCCAGGCTGCCCCGAGGCCGCCGTTCCACCCGTACTGGTGCACCGGGTGCCCGAGCTCGGTCTGCCGGGTGACCACCCGGACGCCGAAGCCCCAGCCGTGGGAGGCGAAGAAGTCGGGGGAGAGGCCGGCGCCCGCCTTCTGCTCGGCGGTCAGCTGGTCGCTGCTCAGCAGCTCCACCGCGGACCGGGAGAGGATCCGCTCCCCGTCGAACCGGCCGCCGTCCAGCAGCATCCGGCTGAACGCCAGGAAGTCGTCCGCGGTGGAGACCAGGCCGGCCGCGCCGGACGGGAAGGCCGGTGGAGTGGCCCAGTCGCCGCCCGCCGCCTCGTCGAACACCGCCTGCCCGCCGGTCCGCGGGTCGGTCCAGTAACAGGTGGTGAACCGGCCCAGCCGGTCCGCGGGGACCGCGAACCCGGTGTCGGCCATGCCCAGCGGGTCGAACAGGCGCTCGCGCAGGAACTGCTCGAACGGCCGGCCGCTCGCCCGCGCGACCAGCACCCCGAGCACGTCCGAGCCGGTGTTGTAGAGCCAGCGCTCGCCGGGCTGGTGCATCAGCGGCAGGCTGCCCAGCCGGGGCAGCCAGTCGTCCGGCGCGGGCGGGACGCTGGGCCGCGGGATCCCCTGGTTGAGGTCGAGCACCGTCATCGCCTGGAGGATCGGGTGGCTGTCCGGCGGGACCAGCAGCAGGCCGCTGCCCATGGTGAAGCCGAGCAGATCGCGGACCGTGATCGGGCGGCGGGCCGGCACGGTGTCGTCGAGCGGGCCGTCGACCCGGCGCAGCACCCGTCGGTTGGCCAGCTCCGGCAGCAGCTCGTCGACCGGGTCGTCGAGGCGCAGCCGGCACTCCTCGACCAGCATCAGGGTGGCCACCGCGGTGACCGCCTTGGTCATCGAGGCGACCCGGAAGACGGTGTCCCGGGTCATCTGCGCACCCCCGACCGCCCGGTGGCCGAGCACCTCGACGTGCGTCTCCTCGCCGCGGGCGACCAATGCGACCAGGCCCGCACGGTGTCCGGCCCGACGTGGCGGGCCAGGGCGGCGTGCAGGCGGTCGAGGCGGTGGCCGAGGAAGCCCTTGCTGTGGCCGGTGGGAATCATCTGGTCCTTCCCGCAGTACTGGTGACGGTCCGTCGGGCCGGTCGACGGAGCGCCGGCCCTCCGATCCTCGCAGCCGCCCCGGGCGATCCCCGGCAGCCACGCACCGGATCCCCCGCGGGGACGCACCCCGGCCGGTGGCGGAGCCGTGCGCCGGGCGCCGCACCGAACGGTTAGCCTGGGCGCACAATGAACCGTTTCACCACGTCATGGGGCGACCACCGGCTCACCCGCTTCCCCGAGGACCCCCGCGAGCAGCTGCGCGCCTGGGACGCCGCCGACGAGTACCTGCTGCAGTACCTGCACGGCGAGGTGCCGCACCCCACCAAGGACCCGGCCGATGCCCCCGCCGCGCCCGCCGGCCCGGCCGGGCTGCGCGGCACCGTGGTGATCCTCGGCGACCGCTGGGGTGCGCTCGCCACCGTGCTGGCCGCCGCCCGGCCGGCCGCCGACCTGGTCCAGCTCGGCGACTCCTACCTCGCGCAGCAGGCCACCCGGGCCAACCTGGCCCACGCCGGCCTGGCCCCCGAGGCGGTGCGGCTGCTCGCCGGCACCGAGGCGCCCCCGGAGCGGATCGACACCCTGCTGGTCCGGGTGCCGAAGAGCCTGGCCCTGCTGGAGGACCAGCTGCACCGGCTGGCGCCCGCGCTGCACCCGGGCACCCGGGTGCTCGGCACCGGCATGGTGACCGAGATCCACACCTCCACCCTGGAGCTCTTCGAGCGGATCATCGGCCCGACCCGCACCTCGCTCGCGGCGAAGAAGGCCCGGCTGATCTTCTGCACCCCGGACCCGGCGGTGGCCCGCCCGGCCAACCCGTGGCCGCACCGCTACGCCCTGCCCGGCGACCTCGGGCCGCTCGCCGGCCGAACCGTGGTCAACCACGGCGGCATCTTCTGCCCCGACCGCCTCGACATCGGCACCCGCTTCCTCCTCGGCCACCTGCCGCAGCGCCGCGGCCCCGAGCAGGTGGTCGACCTCGGCTGCGGCAACGGCATCCTCGGCACGGCGGCCGCGCTGGCCAACCCGGAGGCCGAAGTCACCTTCATCGACGAGTCGTTCGCCGCGGTGGCCTCGGCCGAGGAGACCTTCCGGGCCAACACCCCGCCCGGCGCGGTCGGCCACTTCCGGGCCGGGGACGCGCTGGCCGCGGTGCCCGCCGGCTCG
Source organism: Kitasatospora sp. LaBMicrA B282 (assembly GCF_050325825.1). Lineage (NCBI taxonomy): Bacteria > Bacillati > Actinomycetota > Actinomycetes > Kitasatosporales > Streptomycetaceae > Kitasatospora > Kitasatospora sp. LaBMicrA B282. The sequence continues at coordinate 8,778 of NZ_JBNQTI010000058.1, read as the reverse complement.
GTGGACCTGGTCCTCAACAACCCGCCGTTCCACTCGCACCAGGCCACCACCGACGCCACGGCCTGGCGGATGTTCACCGGCGCCCGCCGCGCGCTGCGCCCCGGTGGCGAGCTCTGGGTGGTCGGCAACCGCCACCTCGGCTACCACGTGAAGCTGCGCCGCCTCTTCGGCAACTGCCAGACGGTGGCCGGGAATCCGAAGTTCGTGATCCTCCGGGCCGTCAAGAAGTAATGGCCGCCGGGCGATCCGGCCCCTGACTGTCCGTCAGGATGGCCCTGCTCGATATGATCACCGCCATGACTGCGGATGAGCGCATAGCGGCGGCCTGTCACCTCTACGAGCAGGCCGTCTTCGGCGGCGAGAGCAGTGGACTCACCGAGGCCGACCGGCACCTCGACGCGGTCGAGGCCGACCTGACCCTGGCCCGCGGCAAGGTGATCCACGCCCGCTTCCTGGAGCAGCGCACAGCGGATCTGCGGGAGTTGGAGCTCTTCGAGCGGGCGTCCGAGCTGTACGGGCAGCTCGGCGACGTCCGCGGCGAGGGCGAGGCGGTGTTCTGGATCGGCGCCTTCCACCAGGTGGTGCGGGACGACGAGGAGGCCGCCCGCCCGGCCTTCGAGCGCGCCCTGGCCTTGGCCGCCGAGGCGGGCGACCGGCTCACCAGCTCCTACGCGCTGCGCCACCTCGGCTTCGCCGACCACCAGGCCGGACGGCTGGACGCGGCCCGGGAACGCCTGGAGGAGTCCACCCGGCTCCGCCGCGAACTGGGCTTTTTGCCCGGCGTGGCGGCCAACCTGATCGGCCTCGCGCACCTCGCCCATCAGCAGGACCGCATGGCGGACGCTGCGGCCCTGCTGGATGAGGCCACCGCCCTCGCGGAGCGGAGCGCGGCCCACGGTGTGCTCCGCTGGATCGCCGCCGCCCGCGCGGAGCTCGACCCGGCCTGAGCGCGGCCGCCCCTGCCCCCGACCTCGCGGATAAGATCACCGCGCATCGCCGTAACCGCACATCGCCGTAACCCGGGGGAAGTTCACGTGACCACGACCACGACCGCCATCACCATCACCGCGCCTCAGCCCTTCCCCGAGTCCGCGCTGCCGCCCGAGCTGACCCACCAGCCGACCCGCCGCCGCCTGCTCGACCACGGCCTGCCCGCAGCCGGCGCGGACATCACCTTCCGCCCGACCACCGAGCCGCTCGCCCCGCTCGCTCCCGGGCAGCCCCAGCACCTGGTGATCGGCGAGACCTGGAGCAACGGCCCGGTGGTGCTGGACGGCGCGACCGGCCGGCTGTACCTCGCCGAGTGGACCGGCAGCACGCTCGAGCGCGACCTGCTGGCCACCGACCTGCCCGCGCTGGCCCGGCTGATCGAGGTGGTGGAGGGCGTGGACCAGGAGGCCGCCCGGCCCGAGGCCCGCGACGGGCGGCGCGGCGGGGCGGTCTTCGCCGAGGAACTGGCCGCCGCCACCGAGCGGCTGCGCGCCGCCGACCCGGAGCTGCACCGCGCCGCCGAGCCGCCGGCGTACTGGGGGAGCGTGCTGCTGCTGAACGCGCTCAGCTGGGGTGCCCGCCCGGGCGGGCCGGGGGAGCTTGCCTACTGCTTCGAGGCCGACCTGGTCAGCGACCTCGCCGACCTGATCGAGGGGGACGGGCCCGGCGAGGTCCTCCGCTACCGGCCGGAGCTGCTGCCCGCCGGCCTCACCCACGAGCCCACCCGGCGCCTGCTGACCGAGTGCGGACTGCCGGCCGACGCCGGGCTGTTCGCCGCCCGGCCCGAGCCCTTGCCCACGCTGCTCGAGGAGTTCGGCGACGACGCCGTGGCGGACCGGCCGTACCAGGCCGGCTTCCTGGCGATCGGCGACTGGCCGCACGACCTGGAGGTCGCCCTCGACGGTGCCACCGGCCGCCTCGAACTGCCCGCCTGGTACGACGACGACAGTCCCGCGCCCTACCTGCACCGCGACCTGTCCGCCCTGCTCTACGCCTGCTGGCGCTACGAACGCCTGCGCGCGGACTGGGACCGCTGGGGCGAGGCCGACGCGCCCGGCGACTGGGCGGTCTTCGACCCGCGGCAGGTGCTGCTCGACGCCGTCGACGAGCTGGTCGAGGAGGTCGACCCGGAGTCCTTCGCCACCGAGGAGCGCTCCTGGTACCAGCTCGCCAACGACGCCCACACCGGCGGCCTGCTCTCCAACTGACCGACCTGCACCGGTAAAGCTCCGCACCCGTAAAGCCCGGCAGCCGCAAAACCGCGTGCACGTCGAGGACCGGGCGCGCTACCCTCGGCACCATGAACGTCACCGGCCGAACCACCACCGCGACCGCGCGAGCGACCAGCTCGCCGGTTGCCGCCGCCTGACGTACCCCGTCCTCACCACCGGCGACCGGAAACGGTCCGCCGGTGGTTTTTTCGTGTCGCCCCCATCGGCTGCTGCCCCCACCGGGGGCCCGCCGCCCCCGTGGACCGTTCTCCGGCGCCTCCCCGCTGCACCCGCGAAGGAGCGCCACCGTGAACACCCAGCCCACCACCACCCCGCCCCACCTGACCACCGACCGGATCGTCCGCACCTTCGTCGAGTACTTCGAGGACCGCGGCCACCGCCGGATCACCGGCTCGACCCTGCTGCCGCCACCCGGCGACCCCGTGCTCTTCACCACCTCCGGCATGCACCCGCTCACCCCCTACCTGGAGGGCCGTCCGCACCCGCTCGGCCGCCGGCTGGTCAACGTGCAGCGCTGCCTGCGCACCACGGACCTCGACGAGGTCGGCGACCGGACCCATCTGACCGTCTTCGAGATGCTCGGCAGCTGGTCGCTCGGCGACTACGAGGGTCCGCAGAGCCTGGACTGGGGATACGGGCTGCTCACCGAGGGGTTCGGCATCGATCCGGGGCGGCTGCACGTCACCGTCTTCGGCGGCGACGACCGGACCGGTCCGGACACCGGCTCGCTGGACCTCTGGCAGCAACGCGGGCTGCCCGTGGAGCTCACCGTCGAGGACAACTGGTGGTCCAACGGACCGACCGGCCCGTGCGGCCCCGACTCGGAGATCTTCCTGTGGACCGGCGACACCCCGCCGGAGTCGACGCCGACCCGGGACGGCCGCTGGGTGGAGATCTGGAACCACGTGATGATGCGTCACCGGCGCCTCGACGACGGTTCGCTGGTGCCCCTCCCGCAGCGCAACGTCGACACCGGACTCGGCCTGGAACGGCTGGCCTCGCTGCTGCAGGGCGGTCGGTCGGTCTTCGAGTGCGACGTCTTCGACCCCTGGCGGCGGCTGCTGCCGCCGCTGTGGCCGCTGGACGAGCCGTCGCTGCGCCTGGTCTGCGACCACCTGCGCTCGGCCGTGGTGGTGATCGGCGACGGGGTCCGCCCGTCCAACACCGGCCGGGGGTACGTGCTGCGCCGGCTGGTGCGGCGGGTGCTGACCGTGCTGCGGCGCGACGACCCGTCCCGCGGACTCGGCGACCTGCCCGGGGAGTTGGTCCGCCACACCCTCGACCGCTTCCGCCAGGACGTGGACCCGGAGCTGGTGCGCCAGGTGCTGCTGGAGGAGGAGCGCGGCTTCGTCCGGCTGCTGGAGCGCGGCCGGCAGGTGCTGTCCCGCCCCCGGTTCCGCGGGCCGTTGGGCGAGGAGGACTTCCGCTACCTGCACGACACCCACGGCCTGCCCCGCGACCTGGTCCGCGGGCTGCGGCTCGAGTGAACCCACGGCTCGAGTGCACCCACGGCCCGAGTGAACCCACGGCCGCAGCCGCCCCGGTGCGAAAGCCGGTTGTCCGCCTTCGCACCGGGGCACTAGTCTCCCGTCCATCGACGTGTAGCTCAGCAGCAGAGCACCGGGCTCCGGACCCGGAGGGCGCAGGGGCGGAACCTGCCACGTCGGCCTATGGACGATGACGCTGATCAGCAGCACGCCACCGGAGCCGTCGGCGACGCCGGCAGCCTGCCGCAGGAGGCCTCGACGGCCTACCCGCACCGGCAGTTGGCCCAGGCCTTCCTGACCTCGCTGACCCACGCGGACGAGGAGACCCGCCGCGCTGCCGACCTCAGGGTGGACCGCTGGCGTGCGGTGCTCGCCGGAATGGCCGAGGGGCGGCTGACCATCGGCTCGCGGACCCCGGTGGCCGGGCTGCCCGCCTGGGTGACCCCGGAGGTCGTGCGCGGCGGCTTCGCCACCTCCGCCGCCGGTGCGGCCGGCCCGCTCCGGTCGTACGAGCGGGCGGCCGCGGCGCAGGCCGGGGTGCCCGCCGAGCGCGCGGCGCTCTTCGCGCACTGCCTCACCGAGCCGGGCCTGGCCCGGCTGCACGCGCTGCTCGACAGCGGCCGCTACGAACTCGCGCTGCCCGAGGAGGCGGCGCTGCTGACCGTGGCCTGGCTGGTCCGGGCCGGGGACGTGGGCGGCGCGCTGGAGCTGGTCGAGGAGCTGGCGCCGTTCGCCGACCGGCTGCGCTTCACGCCCCGGCCGTCCGCGCTGCCCGCGCCGGACGTCACCGCGGTGCACCGGAACTCGGTCGGCGACACGACCGACTCGCTGGCCCGCCGGCGGCCGAACGACGCCGTGGCGGTGCAGCGCGAGGCGCTCGCCGTCTGGCAGCCGTTCGGTGACGAACTGCTCGCCCACTGGCTGGAGACCGCCGGGCCCGGCCGGGTCCTGGACCGCGTCCCCGACCCTGCCTGGCACTGGCGTGGCGCGGAACTGCTGCGCCGGTACCGCGAGTTGGCGGTGGCCAACCCGCGCTGCAGCAAGCACCGCAACCCGAAGGAGAACCTGGGCATCCTGCGCGGCGCCCTGGAGGAGACCGTGGCCGGGCGGCCGCTGGACGCGCGCCGGCTCGGCCTGCTGCGGCACGCGGTGGACGCCATGGTCCGGCGCCGCGGGCTGCCCGGCTCCGACCGGCACGCGCAGCTGCGCACCCGGCAGGCGGCGCAGGCGGCCCTGCCGCTGCACCACGAGCTGGCCCAGCTGGTCATGCGGCGCCTGGCGGCGCTCCCCCGGGAGACCGGCGTGGCCGAACCGGCGGCGCTGCTCACCGAGGTCTCGCCGCAGGAGGCGGCGGCCTTCGGGCTGCCCGTCGGCGCCGCCGTGCCGGTGGCGATCCGTCAGGTGGTCGAGGCCGCGCTGAGCGCCCCGATCGAGACCCTGGTGGCGCGCGGGGTGGTGCCCTCGGCCGAGGTGCTGGCCGAGCTGGTGCCGCAACTCGTCGCCGTGACCAGCGCCCAGGCCTACCCGGACGAGGCGCTGCGCACCCTGATGGCGGCCAACTACCGGGCCTTCCGCAACCGGCGCTCGCTGCTGCTGCTGAACCTCGCCGGGCAGGTCCGGGTCGAGGAGCTGCCCTGGGTCCGGGCGCTCGCCGCGCACCGCGACGGCCAGGACGGCCTGCAGCCGGCCCGGCTCGCGCTGCGCCGGCTCGGCGAGCTGGCCGTGCAGGCGTTCCCCGGCACGCTGCTGCCCAACCCGCTGGTCCGCGAACTCGGCGTGCTCGCCCGGCAGGCCGAGCTGGACGCGCCGCTGGTGGAGGAGCTGGCGGCGGACATCTTCATGGGCACCTTCTCGCCCAAGTTCCTCGCGGCCGCCGAGGTTGCGGCGGACCTGCTCGAAGGCACCCTGTACGAGCGCTACTACGAGCTCGACTACGCGGCCGTCCGCGAGCTCGCGCGCGGCGAGCTCGTGCCCGCCGAGGCGGAGCGGAACGAGGCGGAGCGGACCGGCACGGCCGGCGACGCCGCGACCGCCGGGCGGCGCCCGCGCAGCGCCGCCGGTTTCGCCGAGCTCTGCCGGCAGCGCGCCGACGTGACCGGGCAGCGCTGGTCGGTCGCGGCCAACGGCAAGGTCATCGAGCAGGCCCAGATCCTCACCACCCACAACCTGGCCACCCTGGTCGCCCGGGTCGGCATCGCCCCCGCATCCGGCTGGGACGACCTGGCCCGGCGCAGCTTCGGCACGGTCTGCCAGGCCGTCGCCAGGATCCGCCACAACCCGCGGCCGCTGAGCACCATCAAGGACGCCGCCTACGCCTGGCGCCACCTGGTCTTCCAGCTGTCGCTCTGCGACCCCGCGACGCAGGCCCGGGTGATCGCCGAGCTGGGGGCGGAGCTCACCCGCCAACCCGTCCACGTCGCCGCCCGCCTGGCCCCGGCCCTGGTCGGCCTGCGCCGGGCCGCGGCCGGCAGCCCGGGGGACGCCACCCCCGCCCGCCCCTTCCTGGGCTGGACCACCGGCCCGCACTGGCTCCGCGCGGACCCCTGGTGAGCGCCGGCGAGCCGAAACCGCCTGGCGGAGCACGGCGACCACTGCTATGTTTCCGGAGGCCGTGCGAGAGAACGAGGAGGTGGTACCCGTGAACACAGTAACGACATGGGTGCTCTCCTCCGGGGTCACGGTCGGGCGATAGGTCGTCCGGGAGCGCCGTTTCAGTGCACTCCCGAAAGGCACGACCATGCAGTCCAGCACGACCATGCAGTTCACTTCCGAGCGCCGCCTCGACGACGGCGTCCTCGAGCGCGAGTTCGTCCTCGGCGAGATCCCCGGCACCCTGTGGACGCCCGCAGCCGCACCGGTCCCGCTCATCCTGATGGCCCACAACAACGGCCTGCCCAAGGCGGAGCCCCGCCTGGTGGCCCGGGCCCGGTACACCGCCGCGCAGGGTTACGCGGTGGCCACCATCGACGCGGCCGGGTGCGGTGACCGGCCCCGTTCCGCCCACGACCAGCAGGCCCGAGCCGAGCTGCGCCGGGCGATGCAGGCCGGCGAGCCGGTCGACGGGATCTTCGAGTCCTTCGTCGGCCCGCTGGTCGAGAACGCGGTCCCGGAGTGGCGGGCCGCCCTCGACGCCCTCCTCGCACTGCCCGGGATCAACGGTCCGGTCGGGTACTCGGGGTGGACCGCCGTCGGCATCCGGCTGGCGGCGCTCGAGCCCCGGATCGCGGCCGCCGGTTTCTTCGCCGGCGGTTACGTGCCCCTGGCCCAGCGCGCGGAGGCCCGGCAGGTCACCGTTCCGCTGCGGTTCCTGCTGCAGTGGGACGACGAGGGGAACCCCCGGCAGCACGCCCTGGACCTCTTCGACGCCTTCGGCAGCAGGGAGAAGACGCTGCACGCCAACCTGGGCGGGCACGTCGGCACTCCGCATTTCGAGCTGGAGGACAGCGGCCGGTTCTTCGACCGCCACCTGAAGTAGGCCCGGGCCCGACCCGCACACCCCTCTCACACCCCGCGAGCCCCTGCCGACCCGGCAGGGGCTCGCGTGTGACTGAGCGCTCCAGTTGGCGAGTGAGCGTGACGGACCCTCACTACGGTGCGAGTCGCCATTCGGCGTGTTCGGCCTGGGCTACTGCATGATCGTGCGCGGCAGGTGCGAGGGCGTGCTTACGCAGCTGTAGACCTGCAGGGTGTAGCCCCGCCCGATGGTCATCATGGTGGGATTGTGCAGGCTCCGGTAGGGATCCCCAACGAGCTTCGCCATTTCCGAGGCCGTCTCGGCCGGCCGCCAGCTGCCGCTGTCCCCGTCCCACTCACTGCTGTCGATAGTGAGCAGCGCCTCCAGGGGCCCGCTGCACTCGCCGCATTGCCGTTCCTCGTCGGAGTCGGCCGGGTCGCGGAAGGTGAAGGGGGCCGGCCACCCGCCCGCCTTCCAGCCGGGAGCGACGGACAGATCGCTCTGGTAGCTCACCGACTTCTGTGCGCACCAGTCGTACACGCGCTCGTCCAGGGCCTGGTCAAGCAGATGGCCAGGTGGGAACTCCTGCACTGATTCAGGCTGGAGCAGGCATGGCTCCGGTACGTGGTCGCCGCACTCGACATAGGCGGGCTCGGGAGGAGTGCGTAGGACCTCCTGAACGTCCGAGGCCCGGCGCCATCGCAGTTGCACGTTGGCCGAGCACCCTTCGATGCCATAGCCCGGTGCCCACAGCACCTGCAGCAGATCCGCGCCTTCCGGGAAGGTCAGCGTGGGCGCGTCGCGGGCGTAGAGCTGCGCGAGCGGGATCAGCGGCTGCGGGCCCGTGGGCAGCAGCGCGGGATCGTGCCCCGCACGCAACCGCTCCACCGTCTCGCTCTCCTGCGCGGACAACAGGTTCTCCCGCGGGCCGCGCGGTCGCGCCCACGCCTGGGTCAGCAGGGCCCGCATCTGGTGAACGTCTGCCAGCGTCTGCACGGGCCTGACCGGCGGGTAGCCCGGCTCATCCTCTGGCCAGGGTTCGTCCGCCGGCCAGAGCAGCGGCCCGCCCACCGAACTGTCGTGGACGGTCGGCGTTCCAGGACCCGGGTGCAGACGGGTGGTCATCCTGGCCAGGCTGGCCAGTTCCGGAAACACTGCAGTGATGTCCAGCGGCCGCGGTGGTGTCGTGCGCGTCATGTCCTCTTCCTCCCGCCAGTGGGGGCAACGCCGCATCCAAGCACGGCGCGCCGACAGCCCTGGCGGCGCGGTCGTTCCTGAGCTGGCCGCATGCGGCTTGTCTAACTCGTCGCCCGACAACTACTGCGAAGCCGCAGCGGAGGGGCGATCCAGGGCAACACGGCAGTCCCGCCCAGCGAACACGGGGCGGAATGCACGCCGGATTGGCGAAGCCAAACGGTTCATCGGCGTGTCGCACGGGTTGCGCCAACCGGCCGGCCAGGTGCCAACCACTGTCTCCCAGCCCGCCAGCCGCCTGTGCCGGGACACGATAGATGGAACCAGCGTGGTGTGGTGACCTGGCGGTTTCGACCCTGCGGGACACGCTTGTTGGAACCATCTGGTCACGCTTCTTGCAACCTGCGGCGGTCTGTTCGGC